>JBDRFQ010000420.1:0-5765 GCA_043818685.1 Candidatus Eiseniibacteriota bacterium | reverse complement strand
TCGGTCGACGATTCGAGGGATGCGGCCGTGCCGCACGGGACCGAGTTTTTGACGGGCGAAGTAACGACGCTCGATCTGCCCGCCCTCGAGGTCCGCTTTCATCCCCGCGCGGGGAGGCGCTTCTTCCTCCGGATCGAGCGGGATTCGAGCGAGAAGTGGGTCGCCTCGCTCGGGGCATTCGTCCGTTTCGCGGGAACGCGGGGCTTCGGCGAATGACAGGGATGTGTCGCCCGACGAAGCAGCGGGCTTTCTTCAGGGAGCCGCGATTTCCGATCCTCGCAGGGTGCCTACTCCTCTTCCTCTTCCTCGCGTCCGGTTCCGTCGCGGCGGGCCCCTACGCCGATGTACGGGTGCTCTCCGAGGATGAAACGGGCGTTCTCTTCGATTTCACGCTCTCTGACCTCCGGACGGATCCGGTCTCGGGGGGGCGGGTGATTCTCCGACTGTCCGGCTGTTCGCTTCCCGAGGAGGCCGGGATCCCGGCGGTTCCGTCGCTGCCGCTTCTCGTGGCGCTCCCGCCCCACGCGACGGCCGAAGCGGAGATCCTCGAATCGACGGTAGAGGAGACGGCCGCTTACCCGGTCGCCCCGATGCCCGAGCTTCGGAACGGGGACCTCGCCTTCGGGGACTGGGATCCCGATCTTCCCGCGGGCTTCTGGCCGAGCGAGTGGATCGAGGTCGGGACGCCCGCCCGTCTTCGCGATCAGCGGGCGTGCGGGATTGCGGTCCACCCGATCCGCTTTGACCGAGAGACCGGAACGACGCGGGTCCTTCGGAGGGCGAGGATCCGCGTCACGTTCGTGGGGGGCGCGCTGAAGAGCGGGGAGAACGTCGCGGAGGTTCCAGAGGAGGGTCTCTTCCAAGAGACATGCCGACGCGTGTTCCTGAACAGCGGGTCATGCCGCTCGTGGAAGACGGCGCCCCGTGGGGCGCGGAAGGTTCTCCGCGGTGATTCGTTCGGATCGAGCGCCGACTGGGTCCGAATGGAGATCGGGGAGAGAGGTCTTTGCCGCGTCACCCATGACGATCTCGTGGGGCTGGGGGTCCTGGATCCGCGCTCGGCGCTCGGCGACGCGCGCGGAATCCGGGTCTATGCGGGGAGCGGTCAGCCGGTCCCTCCCGATCTCTCATCTCCCCGCCCTGAGTGGATGGAGCAGGTGGCGATCCGTGTGATCGGCGAGGAGGACGGCTCCTTCGACATCGAAGACGCGGTCGAGTTCTATGCGCTCCCGGCCGCCGGCTGGCTGGGGGAGTTCGAGCCCGGCGCCTCCCGGTACCACGAACACGTCGAGCATCCCCACGTGGTGCAGAACGTCTACTGGCTGACGTGGGGGGGTGATTTCGAGGAGGAGCCGTTCCGGATGGGCTTCCTGGAAGCGGGGCCGAGCGCGGCCGGCCCGGGCCCCTCCACGCTCCGGACGTTCACGGACCGCGTTCATGCCGAGGAGAACCTCCTGATGGATCTCTCCCGCTACGGGGAGGACGGCTGGTTCTGGGCGCGCTTCACGCCAACGGACAACGAGCAGTCCTTCTTCGTTCGGACGTTCGACGCCGATACGACGAAGGAGAGCGAGGTGCGCGTCCGGTTCTTCCACTACGCGGACGCGCTCGGAAACTGCGGGACCGAGCGCGTCCGCATCCAGGTGAACGGGTTTTCCTCGTCGCTCCAGGAGTGGAACAGCTGCGAGTTGGAGAACAACACGATCAGGCCTTTCGACTACGACTCCACCGCGCGCTGGGTGGCGGACGGGTTGAACCGCTTCGATATCCAGGTCTCTTTCCGAAAGAAAATCTACCTTTGCTGGATCGAGATGGGGTACGAACGCTACTTCCGCGCGCGCGAGGGGAAGCTCTGGTTCCGGCTGGCGGAAACGGGAGGTTTCCGGATCCCACTGGCCGGATTCTCTCCCGAGTCGATACGCGTTCTCGACGTGACGGACTGTCATCGGGTCGAAGAGCTCACCGGGTTCGCGTCCTCGGGGGACTCGGTCGTGGTTCACCTCGCCGTGGAGACGCCGCGGGCGCTCTTCGCCGTGGATGCGGGGCGAATCCTCTCCCCGAAGGAGATGCGGAAGATGGCGCCGGTCGATCTCCGGAGGACCGGGGGGGGCGCTTCCTTCCTCGCGCTCGCCGCGGATGAGCTCGCCGGAGTCGTCCAGCCTCTCCTCGACAGGCGCTCCTCGGACCTGTCCACGAGAATCGTCCGGCTCTCCGACGTCTACTCGAACTTCTCGTGGGGTCTCCCCGACCCGGTCGCCATCCGCGACTTCCTGGCATTCGCCTTCCACAACTGGCCGGAGGCCGATCGGCCCGCCTATGTTCTCCTCGTCGGCGACGCGTCGAAGGACTTTCGGAACCGGCAGGCCGGGGAGAACAGGAACCTCCTCCCATCGTTTCTTCGCGTCGATCCAGAGGGGAGTAAGACGAACACGTATTCGACGGACGATTTCTTCACCTATCTCGATCCCGATTCGGGTGGGGGAGACTGGGCTCCCGACCTGGCGATCGGGCGCCTGCCGGCGCAAGACGCAAACGAAGCGGCCGCGATGGTCGCGAAGATCGGGGGCTACGCGGTTCCATCGACGCGGGGGCCCTGGCAGGGCCGCGTTCTTTTTCTCGCGGACGACCACTTCGCCGGCTCCCCGTATCGGCAAGACTGCGGCTTCTCGCTCTCGTTCACGAGGGACGCCGAGGGGCTCGCCGATCTCGCCGCCGGTTCGTTCGAGAAGAACCGGGTTTACCTGGTCGAGTACCCGTTCGAGGGACGCCACGGCAAACCGCGTGCGACCGAGGAGTACCACCGGCGGATGCGCGAGGGGTTTCTCTTCTCCGCCTACGTCGGACACGGCGGCTTCGACAAGCTGGCGCAAGAGGATCTCCTCACCACGCATGATGTGGTGGGAGGCCGCCTGAAGCCGGGGGATCCGCTTCACTTCTTCGCGGCGTTTTCGTGCGATGCGGGGGGCTTCGACCTCCCCTCGCGCGATTGTCTGGCCGAGGCTCTCCTGAAGCTTCCGGGCGCGGGGGCCGTCGGATGTCTAGCGGCATCGGCCCCGACGTTCGGAGGCGCCAACTTCAACCTGGCCGAGGAGTTCATCGGAGCGCTCCTCTCCGACCCGCGCGGGAGCCCGCCGGTCGGGCTCGCGCTTCTCGCGGCGAAGGCCCTCGCGGGATCCGGTCCGTACCGGAACATCAACAACGAGAAGTACGCCCTCCTCGGAGACCCGGCCCTGCGGCTCGCCGTTCCGGGCCTCGCCGTCCGCTTGCCGGGACTCGACACGCTCGCGCTCCAAAGAGGCGCGGCGGCGACCCTCCGGGGAGAAGTGCTCGACGAGAGCGGGGAGGTGGCTTCCGGGTTCGACGGCATCGTCGCTCTCACGATCCGCGCGGACGCCGACACCACCGGGTTTCTCCTTGTCGACACGGTCTGCTACGGGAGCCCCGGCCGCCCTCGTTTCGACCACGCGAGCTACTCGCTTCCCGGGACCGCTTTCTTCCAGGGCGAGGCGGACGTGAGCGCCGGGCGCTTCTCCGCCGAGTTCTTCGCTCCTCTCGACGCGGACCCCGGTTCCGGCGCCCGCGCGGGCGCCTACGCGCTCTCTTCCGGCGGGATCCGCGACGCGTTCGGGGGGAGCGACTCTCTTCTTCTTCTTGCGGAGCCGGACGATTTCGAGGCCGGCGACACGGAGGGGCCCGTCCTCACGATCCGGGTGGACGGGGTTCGCCTCCGGGACGGCGGGTGGGTCCGCAAGGACACCCGGTTCGAGGTGACCGTGGAAGACCCGAGCGGGATCTACCAGGGCGGAGAGGAAGCGCGCCGCGTGGGGTGCGTGGCGGACGGGTCCGTGCTCATCGACCTCTCCCCTTGGTTCGCCTTCGAGCGGAATCGCTGTCGGGAAGGGTCGCTCCGGTTCCGGCCGATCGATCTTCCGGGCCTCAAGATGACGGACGGAGCGCACGAGCTCGTCTTTCGCGCGTCGGACAACCTGGGCAACGTCTCGCAACCCGCCTATCGGATCGTGTTCGTGCCCGAGATCCCGCGGCTCTTCTTCCGCCACGACGTGATGAACTACCCGAATCCGTTCGACCCGGATCGGGAGGAGACCGAGTTCTTCGTCGACCTCTCGCGGGACGCGGATGTCGTGATCCAGATCTTCACGCTGACGGGGAAGAAGATTCGGTCGTTCGAGGGGTGCCGCGCATCGGGGCCGACGCGCTTAGGGGATTGTGTCTGGGACGGCCGGGACGAGGACGGGGACCGTGTCGCGAACGGGGTCTATCTGATCCGGGCCGTGGCCGCGACTCCGAGCGGGGAAGAAAGGGTCGAGTCGATCGGCAAGGCGGTCGTCCAGCGGGTGCGCTGAGGGAGCCTGTGCCGGTCCGTTCGCGGGGCGCGGCCGGTCCAGGCTAAAGGTCCTTCCCCTTGAGAACGACGAGGCGGTCGCCCGGGTGGATCGTCTTCTTGAGACCGATCCCATTCCAGCGGGCGATCTCCTCCGCGGAGACCCCGTGTCGGCGACCGATCGAGTGGAGGGTGTCCCCCCGCCTGACCGTGTAGAACGCGCGGCCCGCATTCTCGTCCGGAGAAAGCCCGAAGTTCTCCGCGACGATGCTCGGGAGATAGAGCACGAGCGGATTCCCCGCGCGGAGGCGGCGCGGCGAGGCGATCCTGTTCCACTCCTTGATCTCGTCGACGCTCACCGCGAAGAGCTTGGAGAGCTTCGAGAGGGTGTCTCCCTTCCTGACCGTGTACCGGTAAGCGAGCCGGTCGCCGGGAGGCGCGGGCGTCTCCGTCTTCGACTCGGCGTGGGAAGCGACGCGCGTCTCGACCGTCCGAGGGACGAGCAGGACCTGGCCGATGCGGAGCCGATGGTTCTTCAGGCTGTTCATCTCCTCGATGGCGGAGACCGTCGTGGCGAAGCGGCGCGCGATCTTCGAGAGGGCGTCCCCCCTCTGCACCCGGTACTCCTCCCACGCGACCCGTTCCTCGACCGGCATCCCCTGGAAGCACTCGCGCACGCGGTCCCCCGTTCCGGGAGGGAGCCGGAGCTCGACGCTGGCGCGTGAGGGAGGGGTCACGGACTTGCGGATCGCCGGGTTGAGGTCCTCGATCTCGCGCAGCGAGGCCCCCGCGCACTCCGCGACCGCGTCGAGGCTCGTGGTCTCGTAGACCCGGATCGTCTCGTAGCGGAGTGGGGGATCGGGAAGAACGCGGAACCCGTACCGTTCCGGGTCCTCGGCGATCCGCCGGGCGGCGAGGTACTTGGGCACGTACTCCCGCGTCTGTCTCGGAAGGCGGCCGAGCCTCCAGAAATCGCGGCTCCCCGAGCGGTTGATCTCGCGGAGCACGCGGCCCTCGCCGCAGTTGTAGGCGGCGAGGGAGAGGTACCAGTCGCCCAGGCTCTCGAAGAGGTCCTTGAGGTGCCTCGCGGCGGCGCGGCAGGCGAGCTCGGGGTCCCTTCGCTCGTCGTGCCAGTAGTCCATGTGGAGGTCGTAGAGACGGCCGGTCCCCTTCGTGAACTGCCACACGCCGACCGCGTGGGCGCGGGAATAGGCGTGCGGGTTCATTCCGCTCTCGATGATGGCGAGATAGTAAAGGTCGGTCGGTAGGTTCTCCTCCTCGAGGATCCCCTTCATCATCGCTTCGTATCGGCCGGACCGCTCGAGCCAGATGGCGAAGGTCTTGCGCGCCTTCCCCGCGAAGTACTCGACCCACCGCTCGACTTCCGCGTTGACCGTGTCCGGAACGCCGGCGACGCTTGTCC
>JBDRFQ010000419.1:0-2308 GCA_043818685.1 Candidatus Eiseniibacteriota bacterium | reverse complement strand
GGTCCTCGTCCGCGCGATCCGGAAGAGCCGGAACCTGCTGGAAGAGCGAGCCGTTCTTCTCGGCGCGGCCGTTTCGGCCGTCGTCGTGATGGGAAGTGTGGAGATCGTCTGGCCGGGAGCCCTGTCGATCGAGCGGCTCCTCGCCCTCGGAGCGGGCATCGCTCTTGTCGGGTGGGTCGTGTCGAGCGCGGCGAGCGTCGCCTCGGACGGCGAGCCGCCGGCGGGCGCCGTGGTCGATCGCGTCTTCTTCACCGCGCTCGGGGCCGCCCTTCTCCTCCGAGCGATCGAGCGCGCGACGAACGGCGGTCGGGAGGGTGCGCTCGTCTGCCTCGCCCTCGGGCTGGTGTCGCTCGCCTCGGGTCTCGTGCGGGCTCGAAACCGCTCCTCCCGGGCCTCGAGGCTCGCGGGTTCCCTCCGGTGGATCGTTCCCTCGGCGGTCGGCGGCCTCGCTCTCTGCTCGACGATCGGTCTCCAGCCCGAGCTCGTGATCCCGGCCGAACGAGAGAGGGACCCGCCGGGAGATGACCGGCCCTCCGTTGTTCTCGTCATTCTCGACACGGTCCGCGCGGACCATCTGAAGACCTTCGGCTACTTCCGCGACACCATGCCCAACCTCGAGAGATGGGCCTCGGCCGTGCTGACGGCGGAGCGCGCGGTCTCGCCCGCCGGTTGGACGAGCCCCGCGCACGCGTCGATCCTCTCGGGCGTGCCGGTCTCGCTCCACGGAATCCACTACAGCCCGGCGCCGGGACCGCTCGGATCGAAGGCGCGCGCCGGGACTCGCTGGCTTCCGGAGCGGTTGGCGTTCGAGGGCTACCGCTCCGTTGCGGTCGCGGCCAACCCCCTGGCGCTCCCCGGGGACATCACCGGGTTCGACCAAATCGTTCTGCCGAGCCGCCACGAGTGGCACTCCTCCACGATCGCCGCGCTCGTCGATCCCGGATTCCCCTTCCTTCGAGGCGCGAGCGAGCGGCTGCGGTGGCGGGTCCCCTACCCGGACGCGGAGCAGATCGTCGACATCGTCACGCGTGCCGCGCCCGCTCCGGGCAGCCGCCTCTTTCTTCTCGTGAACTTCCTCGACGCTCACTCTCCGTACAACCCGCCGGCGCGCGCGCTCGAATCCCTCGGCGCCGAGCCCGCCCGGATCATCGACCGGTACCTCCATCACCGCTCCCTGACCCGGCAGTGGGAATCGCTCGCGCCCGGGGCCGCGGAGGACCTCAGGGATCTGTACGACGGAGAGCTCCGCTGGATCGACATGCAGCTCCCGAGGCTGTTCGCGTGGATCGACGAGAAGCTGGGGAAGGAGACGGTGGTGATCGTCGCGTCGGACCACGGAGAGGAACTGGGGGAAGAGAACCGGGTGGGACACGAGTACGGTCTCTCCCAGGCCCTCCTGCACGTCCCGCTCTTCGTCCGGGCTCCCGCGCTCGGACGGGGGAGGCTCCCGGAGGTCGTCACCCTTCGAAACCTCTATCACTTCATGGTTCAATCGGCTCTCGGGCGGGAGCCGGGGACGGACGTCCTGACGCGGGAGGACGAGTACCGCGTCGTCGCGGAGAGGTACCCCTCCGACTTCAACGCGCGCCGGCTGGGGGAGGGGTACGGACGGGCATGGGTCGCGTTGTTCGAGAACGGCCTGAAGGGCGTGGGGCCCTCGGCCGACGGCTTCCGGCTCCTCGACGTCCTGGGCTCCGGCTTCGACCGGGAGGTGCCCGTTCCGGAGTCGGAGGACGCCGGGGAGCTCCGCGCGCGCATCGACTCGTACTGGGAACGACACCGGGATCGGAGGGGGACGGCGGCCGGAGAGTCGACCGCCACGAAGGAGGAGATGGAGCGCATGCGCGCTCTCGGCTACGCGGAGTAAGGACTCGCACGCGCGAGGACAATCCGGTCCCCCTGCGGCGCCGCGATCAGCACCGAAGAACCGACAAGAGGAAGAGAAGCAGGACCGCCACTCCGGCGGAGGCGGCCGTTCGGACGAGCAGCGATCCCGAAGGACGCCCCCGATTCCGCGCGGGGGAAAGACACAAGAACGCCAGCGCGCCCCCCGCGAGTGCCGCCAGGCCGAGCATCAGACGGGATCTCTTGAGACGCAGGAAGGCGAGACGGGCCCTCGTCGGAAGATCGTAGTCCGGCGTCGGTACGAGGAGAGCTTCCCATGTCAGGCCTCCGTCCTCCGAGCGAAAGACCCGCGTCTCCGAGTGTCCGAAGAGGGTGCGGTCGGCGGCGTAGGAGGGGGAGAACTCGATCGGAACCGAGGCGGCCAGCGGGAACCCGCACAGGTTCGCGAGCAGAACGTTGCTCT
>JBDRFQ010000418.1:0-6005 GCA_043818685.1 Candidatus Eiseniibacteriota bacterium | reverse complement strand
GTCGGCCACCGAGCCGTTCGTGATGAAGACCTTCGATCCGTTCAGGATGAAGTGATCCCCCTTGTCGACCGCGCTCGACTCGAGCGCCTTCGCGTCCGACCCGGCGTTCGGCTCGGTCAGACAGTAAGCGGCGAGTTTCTCCCCGCGGGCGCACTGCGGGATGTACTTCTTCTTCTGCTCCTCGCTGCCGAAGTCCCAGATCGGAGAGAGGGAGTTCGACGTGTGCGTGAGGAGCGTGATCGCGTGGGAGGCGTCGACCTTCGCGATCTCCTCGACGACGAGCGCGTAGCTCATGTAGTCGAGGCCGGCGCCCCCGTACTCCTCCGGGAAGGGAATCCCCATCAGGCCGAGCTCGCCGAGCTTTCGGATCGTCTCGCGGGGGAACTCTCCGGAGCGGTCGATCTCCGCCGCGATCGGCGCGATCTCTTTGCGCGCGAACTCGCGAACCATGGTCCGAATCGCCAGGTGTTCTTCCGTGAGATACATGTCGTGCCGTCCTCGGGGTGAAGGTCCCAACAACAACCGCGGGGCCGAGGTCCGGGTCGGCGCCCCTCTCCATCTCGCTTTCGATTCGGTCGAGAACGCCACCGGGCCTCCCCGGATCGCCGGGCTAGATGCCGAGGTGGAGTCTCGTGGCGAGCATCTCGGGAAGACCCACCTTGAGGATTTTCGCCGACGCGGCGGCGATGTCGTAGCTCTCGCGGCGGAGTCTCAGCTTTCGTTCGGCCGTGTCGTAGAACCCGAAGGAGAGACGGGAGTCGTTGTCCCTCGGCTGACCGACGGATCCCACGTTGACGATGTAGCGCCCGTCGTTCGGGAATTGAACGGTGCCTTCCGGGATGCGGACCCCCCGCCCGCCCCCCTCGCGGAAGAACATGGGAAGATGAGAGTGGCCGATGAAGCAGATGGCGTCGGGGAACGCGAGAAACGCCTCCTCGGCGATCGACTGGTTCACGATGTAGTGCCACTCCTCCTGCTCCTGCGGAGAGGCGTGCACGGCGTAGAAATCCCCGGTGCGGTAGTCCATCGGAAGGGAGCGGAGGTACTCGTTGTTCTCCGGGGTGAGCGTCTCGCGCGTCCAGAGAGCGGCCCGGCGGGCGTGGGCGTTGAAGTACTCGATCGAGGTCATCCCGACCGCGGCGGCGTCGTGGTTGCCGAGGAGGACGTGGGAGCAGCGCGCGCGCACGCGGTCGACGCACTCGTTCGGGTCCGCCCCGTATCCGACAATGTCCCCGAGACAGAGGACGTCGTCAGCCCCGTCCTCATCGATGCACCGAAAGGCCGCTTCGAGAGCCTCGAGGTTCCCGTGGATGTCGGAGATAATCGCGAGAATCATCGAGGACTCCCGGCACCGCCCCGCTATGGCTAGACTACCCCATGCCCTGCGCGGATTCAATCCCCTTGTCGCTGTCGTCCGCGAGAAGACGGAATCGCGTCCGGCAGACGGAGAGGGTTCGCGCGCTTCTCTCGTCGCCCGCGAGATGCCGGAGAACCTCCGCCGCGCGGGCCTTCTCGTTCGCCAGAATCCTGAGAAGACCGCCGTCCGGCGAGAGGTCGATCGACAAGACTCCCTCGCGGAGGTTCAAGCTTCGCGTTCTCCCCTTCGCCTTCTTCTCTCCCATCACGACCTCCGAGGCGGCGAACCTTGCGATCGCATCGCGGAGCCGGTTCCGGTCGAGCCCGTCCGGAACGCCCGCTTCGTACTCCAGCTCCCTCTCGAGCGCATCCGGCGCCGGGCCGTGCAGCGGCATCGTCCTTCCGCCGAAAACCAGGACGCCTTCCGGAAGCTGCTCGTTCAGCCGGGACTCCGCGTCCTCCGCGGAGACCGGCGCGTGGAAGAACAAGTCGATCGGCTCCTCCTTCCCCGCGTATCCCACGGGGAGCGCGGGGCCGAACGCGATCCGGACCTGCGGGTGGAACCCCTGCGTGTAGGCGATCGGCAGCCCGCTCCGGCGGAGCGCCATCCGGAAGAGACGCACGACCTCCAGGTGCGAGAGGAACCGATAGGGGCCCTCCTTGGCGTAGCGGAACCGGAGGCGAACGAGCGCCTCGGGGGGCGGGGGAACGACCGGCTCGGGGGAGGGGCCCGCGCGGTCCGCGGTCCGCTCCCGAACGACATGGAGACGGTCGTTGCACGCGAGGCAGACGCGGCACTCCTCGCGGCAGAACGGGGTCGCGCTCTCCCGCCGCGCCCGCTCCCGCTCTCTGAGAAGGAACTCCCTCGAGATGCCGACGTCGATGTGATCCCAGGGGAGGGTCTCGTACGGGTGGCGCTCGCGTAGATAGAAGCCGGGATCGACGCCGGTCTTCTCGAACGCCCGCAGCCACCGCTCGTAGGAGAACGCCTCGCGCCACTCGTCGAAGCGCGCGCCGTCCCGGAACGCCTCCTCCAGGGCGGGCGCGATTCCCCGGTCGCCGCGCGCGAGGACTCCCTCGACGGAGGTCCGGCGCGCGTCGTGACACTTCAACGTTAAAGCGTGTGTCCTCGGAAGCCGCTCACGGATTCTCGCCTGCCGTCTCTCGATCTCGCCGACGGAGAGCTGCGCCTCCCATTGGAAGGGCGTGTGGGGCTTCGGCACGAGGCTCGACACGCTCACGTTCAGGCGGAACCCCCGCGGCGCATCCTTCTTCCCCGCGCGCCACACCTCGGAGGTGAGCGACGCGACTGCGTCGACGTCCTCGTCCTCCTCGCCGGGGAGCCCTACCAGGTAATAGAGCTTGAGGAGGCCCCAGCCGTGGCGAACCGCTCTCTCGGCGGTCCGGATCACGTCGTCCGGCGCGATCCCTTTGTTGACCAGCCGGAGCATCCTCCCCGAGCCCGCTTCCGGCGCGATGGTGAAGCCGGTCTTCCTGTAGCGGGAGACCTCGAGCATCATCTCCTCGGTGAGGGTGCACGCGCGGAGCGAGGAGAGCGAGATCCCCACCTGATCCCCCGCCAGCGCGCGGTTCAGCGAACGGAGCATGGGGAGGATCTCCGCGTGATCCCCGGTCGAAAGTGACGCGAGGGAGATGTCGTCGTGGCCGGTGTTCCGGACGGCCCGGCCGGCCGCCTCCACGACCTCCCCGGCGGTCCGCTCGCGGAGCGGCCGATAGATCATCCCCGCCTGGCAGAAGCGGCACCCGACGCCGCAGCCGCGCGCGATTTCGGCGTAGATCCGGTCGTGAATCGGCTCCACGGCGGGAACGAGAGGAGCCTCCGGCGGCGGAAACGCGGCGAGATCGGCGAGCACGAGGCGGCGCGCAACCGGGCGTCCGGAGACCGCGCGGGGATCCCCTCCCCCTCGCTCGTCTACCCGGAAGCGCGAAGGAACGTACACCCCGTCGACACCGGCGAGGAGGTCGAGGAGGCTCTCCTTCCGCCCGTCGCCTTCCTTCTTCCAGCGGCGAACCGCCTCGCCGATCGCGGGCACCCCCTCCTCTCCCTCGCCGAGAAGGAAGAGATCGAAGAAGGGGGCGAGCGGCTCCGGGTTCAGCGCGCACGGACCACCCCCGACGACGAGCGGGAACGGCTCCTCCCGTTCTTCCGCGCGGAGCCGGAGACCGGCGAGATCGATCGCCGCGAGCACGGTCGTGTAGGAGAGCTCGAACTGGAGCGTGATCCCGATGAGATCGAACTCGCGGACCGGGCGGAACGACTCGGACGCGAAGAGCGGAATCCCGCTTCTTCGCATCTCCGCCTCCATGTCGGTCCAGGGGAAGAACGCCCGCTCGGCCGCGGACCCCTCGCGGCGATTGATTAAATGATAAAGGATTTCGAGCCCGTGGTGAGGGTATCCGGCCTCGGCGACGTCCGGGAAGAGGAGCGCCCACGAAACCTCCGCCTCACCGATCCGCGGGCGGCATCCGTTCCGCACCGGCGGCAGGTACCGGCTCGGCTTCGCCACGTGCGGGAGGATCTCGTAGACCGTGTCCTCGATGGAGCGCTTCATGCCCTTTCTCGTCCGCCCGCGGAGGCCCTCTCCCACTCGCGGCGAATCCGCTTCTCCCGTTCGCTCGGGACCGTTCCCTCCCACGGGGCTTTCTCGCCCGGCGGGCGCTCATCGAAGAGAAGCCGGTCGAGGTCGAGCCCCGCGCCGCGCGCCGCCCGGTCCCAGCGCTCCCCGTCGGCGAGACGGACGAGGAGAGGGGCGAGCTCCTCGCCGCCCAGGGCGAGGATCCCCTCGGTGTAGACCTCCCGGAGGTCGGGCGCCTTGACCGCGAAGCCGGCGAGACGCCTTCGCATCGAGCGGAGCATCTCCTTCATCTCCTCGGGCCTCGACATCGGGCTCCACTGGAAGGGCGTGCGGGGTTTCGGGACGAACGGGTGGAGCGAGATGGTCACCGTCCCCCGCTTCGACCCCGCACCCGAGAAGCGCCGGCGTATCTCGGCGGCGAGGCACGCGATCCCTTCACGATCCTCTTCCGTCTCGAAGGGGAGACCGACCATGAAGTACACGCGGAGGTTCCGGAAGCCGGCCCGCCCCGCGCGCTCCACGCCCGAGAGAATGACCTCGTCGCCGGCTTCCTTGCCGATCCTCGCGCGGAGCTCCTCCGTTCCGGCTTCGGGGGCAATCGTGAGCGTTCGGAGCCCGCTTCTCCGAAGAGACTCGAGAACGGGTTCGGTCAGCTGATCGACCCGGACGGAGGAGGCGGTGACGAGGTAGCCCCGGCGAACGAGGCCGACGGCCGCCTCCTCCGCCTCGCGGTGATCGAAGAACGCAGCGGTAACGAGACCGACCTTGGCGAGCGCCGGCCGGCCGAGCCTTTCGTCCTCTTCGCGGAAACGCTCCGCGGCGGCGAGAACGGCGGCGGCGGGGACCATCCGGAACTTCGGGAATGCGGTGCCGACGGTGCAGAAGCGGCAGCGGCGCGGACAGCCTCGCGAGATCTCGATGAGAAGCGTTCCGGCGAACTCCGCGTGCGGAGTCAGGATCCGCGAGACGGCCGGATCGCCGGGGAGCTCTCCGTAGATACGCCTCGGGAGATCGCCGCTCAGCGGGTGAACCGCGGGAACGTAAGCTCCCTCAATCCCCGCGGCACGCTCGAGGTGCCGCGCCCGGGAGGTTCCGAGGTCGTCGAGTCGGAGCCGAAGATACTCGAGGATGATCTCCTCCCCCTCGCCCAGGAGAAAGACGTCCACGAACGGGCGAAGAGGTTCCGGGTTCAGGAACGTGCACGCGCCCCCCGCGACGACGATCGGGTGGCGGTCTCCCCTCTCCTCGCGGAAGAGGGGGATGCGCGCCGCGCGAAGCATGCGGATGAAGTTCACGTAGTCGTTCTCGAACGAGACCGAGAAGGCGAGGACGTCCGAACCGCCGGCCGGCTTCCCGCTCTCGAACGTGCGGAGGGGGCCCGCGTCCGCTTCGGGAAGGAAGACCCTCTCCGCGGCGAACGGCCCGCCCTTTCGAATCCGCCCGAGGATCGTCTGGAAGCCGAGGTTCGACATGCCGACCTGGTAGCGGTTCGGGTAGGCGAGGGCGACGGCGAGCTCGCCGGATCGCGGCCCGATCCCGTCGTAGGCGGTCTCCTCCCGGAGAAGGGAGACCCGGTCCCTGATTGCCGTTTTCCGTGCTGCCATTACGGTCCCGCGCCCGCCCGTCGATCCATGGGAAGAAGAGACGCCGCCCCGGAGGAGGGAAAAGTGCCGGAGTCGGGGGGGACATTGCCGTCCCGGGGAATGCTCGTTTTTCTTATCTTATGGTGGTAGGAGGGGGAAGTCAACGCGGCCACGCTTCCCCCGCCCGTTGAGCGTCTCGGGGAGCGGGCGCGTCGCGAAGCGGTTGACGCTTTCGGAGGGATCGCCTAGCTTGGCCGGCAGGCTCGGCAAGCTCGTTCGGTGCCTAGAACCGGCACCGCTTTGAGCCGGAAGCCGCGGGGAGCGGACCTTGACCGAACGACCGATCGATGTCGTTCTCGCCACGACGTACCGGTGCAACGCCCGGTGCATCATGTGCAACATCTGGAAGAACCCGTCTGAAAACGACCTCACCGCCGAGGAGTACCGTTTCCTCCCTTCCTCTCTCCGG
>JBDRFQ010000417.1:0-2773 GCA_043818685.1 Candidatus Eiseniibacteriota bacterium | reverse complement strand
GGCCGAACACGGACGCGAGAACGAAGAGCGCGTCGACGAGGAAGAGATACCCGGCGGCGGCGAAGAAGAGGGCGATCTCGACGAGGAGCGCCGGCGGGGAACCGATCGGGTTCGGGCCCTCGAAGAGACCGAGGGTCGTCGAGAGGCCGACCTCGCGCACGAGCGCGCCGAAGCCGGCGGTCGAGGCGGCGAGCAGGAGGAGAAGGAAGAGGACCGGCAGGGGACGGAGCTTCCCCCCGGCCGGACGGGACCGCACCCACGCGGCTGCCCGCTCTCTGAGCGAGAGAAACACGAGAAAGAGAACGAGACCGGTGATCGCCGCGTCCAACGGGGACTTCCACGCGCCGAAGAGAGTCGGCGAGGAGAAGGCCGCCGGACCGGTGATCCCTCCCCCCCCGCCGAGCCGCGCGGGGAGATCGAAGAGGAGAAGGAGGGCTCGGAGAAGGAGAAGGGCCGCGATCGGAACCCGGAGGGCGAGAGAACGGACCGATCCTTTGTGTGTGATGGATCCCGGCGTCTCGCGGCCCGCTCCCCACGGGAGGAACGAGGCCCAGAAGAGAAGAAGAAGGAGAGCGGCCGCGCGGGCGGATCGATCCCAGACGCCCCGCACCCTTTCGCGCGCCGAGGGGAGAACGACGCTTGCCCGTCCGATCTCGAGGCCGCCCCGGTCGCGAAGGACGTGCTCTCCCTCCCCGCCCGGAACGTAGAAGCGCACCTCCTCGCCGATCCTCTCCCGGACACGGCGCGCGAACGGAACCTCCCTCCCAACCCCCTCGGCGAGATCCGGATTCCGGCCGATCGGCCGCACGACCCGCACAATGCCCGCCGCCGTCCGTTTCCCCTCGACGCGAACCGGCGCCTCCGCGGCGAGATGAACACGGAGCGGATCGGTCGTCATCCGGACCGGCCCGCGCCGGCGCGGCTCGACGAGGTCGGGTACCTCCCCCCACCACGCGGCCGGCTCCCCCTCTCCCTCCCGGTAGATCTCGATCGAGGTCCCTTCCCCGAGCGCCCTCCCCGCGATTCGCTTCCCCCGGCTCCCGAGAAGCCCGAAGAGCGCCTCTCGCTCGCGGCGGTCGAGATCCCCACCGAGAAGGGATCCGGCCGAGTCGTCCTCCGCGATCGCCGAGGCCCACCCAAGGAGAGAGTCCGCCTGGGCGCCCACCGATTCCTCCACCCGCGCGTACGCTCGCGCGTGCGCCGCGGTCTCCCCTGTCGAATCGATCCGCGAGACCCCGAGTCGCCCGAGCGAGAGAACGCCGAGGGAGAGAAGAAGGAGCGAGGAGCGGACCGGGTAGCGCCCCCGGGCGAGGAGGAGAAGCGCGGGAAGGAGGAGGGGAACGGCCGCGAGGAGGGGGAAGCGGGGCGGCGTGAGGCGACCGCCGAGAAGGAGCACCGTTCCGGCGAGCGCGAGCGAAGAGAGATAGACGATGGTCCAATGGCGCAGCGGCTTCCTCGAGAACATGATCTTCACCGGGTGAAGGTCCTCCCGCGCCGGTCCGAGGAGCCGCCTATCGGTTTCTGATCTTCAGCTCCGCGATCGTCCAGCGGTCCTCTTCGCGCGCGAGGGAGACGAACACGATTCTCCCGAGGAGCGCCTCCGGCCCGTCGCGAACCTCCCAGGCGGCGGCCCCGTTCGGCCGCCCGGCCCACCCCCGGAGATTCCGGAAACGGGTGAACTCGAAGCGGATCATCTCGGAGCCGTCGAGGAGCCTGCCGATGAGAGAGAGGGCCTGATTGCGCGAGAACCAGCCCTCCAGGCGCTCTCCCTCGTCGATCGAGAGCCCGAGCCCCCTCCTCCCGAGGTGGGCGGCGAGCGCCTCCCGGTCTCCGGACCGCCACGCCGACTCGATCGCCCGAAACGCCTCGGCGACTCGCGGGTCCGCCGTCTCGTCTCCCTCGCCGTCCGAAACGGCACCGCCGGTCTCGATGGTGGTGTCGCGCGGGGAGACCGCCACCGAGCCGGCCTCTCCGGCCCCGGAGGCGGGAAGCGCGAGAAGCAGAAGAAGCGGAAGGACGGGCAACCGAGAGCCGCGCATGAGAAACCCCTCCCGGAGGAAAGACCGGATTGATTTCATTACCGCAAAGCCCATGCCATCCGGGGCCCCCTCGCCGGGCACTGCAACCGCTTGACTCCAAAAAGGATGTCCCCCGCCGGACCGGCGCCGGCGGGGGGAATGTCCGAATACGCGGATCCGGCTGTACCCGATCGGGGACGGGGGGCGATGCGAGGCTACTTCGCCGCCCGCGCGAGCCCCTTCATCTTCGCCCGCTTTACGCCGAAGTCGTGCCAGTCCACCGCGATCGCGCTCGCCACGTAGATGGAGGAGTACGTCCCGATCACGATGCCGATGAAGAGGGCGAACGCGAAATCACGGATCACGCTCCCGCCACCGAAGATGAGGAAGAGGACCACGATCAGCGTCGTCCCTCCGGTCAGGATCGTTCGAGAGAGCGTCCGGTTGATCGCCGTGTTCAGAACCCTGTCGTAGGGGAGCCTCGCGTAGAGGCGAAGATCCTCGCGGATCCGGTCGAAGACGACGATCGTGTCGTTCAGCGAGTACCCGACGATCGTGAGAAACGCCGCGATCACGCTGAGCGAGATCTCGCGGTTCGTGAGCGAGAAGACCCCGAGCGTGACGAGCACGTCGTGCACGATCGCGGCGACCGCGGCGACGGCGAAGCGGAACTCGAACCGCCACGAGATGTAGATGAGGATCCCCAGGTTGGCGAAGAGGATCGCCCAGAACGCCTTGCTCCGGAGCTCCTTCCC
>JBDRFQ010000416.1:0-3602 GCA_043818685.1 Candidatus Eiseniibacteriota bacterium | reverse complement strand
CATGATGAACTCGCGGGAGCGCGACTTCCCCTTCTTGTCCGTGAGCTCCATGTGCACCTTCGCGATGCCGTCGTCGCCCATGTAGTAGAGGTTCAGGTGGGCGGCCTTCATGATGCCGGCTGCGTCCGTCGCGCCCGCCGGGTCCGCCGCGGGCGCCTTCCCCGCGAGGAGGACGAAGAGCGCTGCCGCAACCGCCGTGAGCCCGGTTATGTATCGCCTCTGCATGTTTCTCTCCTTTCAGGAACGTACGGTCGTGGCCGCTCGGCCCGGGGCGGCGCCGCGGAGGCCGTTTCGTTTCGCCTTCCCGGCAAGAAACGCCGGGCTCATCAGCGAGAGGATCGCGGGAAACGCGAAGAACGTCGTGATCCCGCTGATCACCATGATCGCGAAGAAGAAGGCGCCCACCGTGATGTACGGCACGAGGTTCGCGAAGAACATCGGCACGAACCCGATGGCGATGACGAGCACGTTTCGGGCGATCGCCCGCGAGGGCGCCTCGAAAATGCCTCTCATCGTCTCGCCGAAATCCCCCGTCGACCGGTAGATCTCCCGGCTCCTCTGCAGGAAGTGGATCGCGAAGTCGATCGAGAGACCGAGCGTGAGCGACGAGAGGACCGCGACCGGCATGTCGTAAGGCCTGCCGCTGAACCCGATGAACCCATATACGAGGGCGATCGTCGCCGAGAGCGGGATCACCGAGAGGATCCCGAGCCTCGCCGACCGGAAGAGGAAGATCATCATGAGGAGGACGACGGCGAAGCTGCCGAGGAGCGCCTTCATCATTCCGTTCACCATCTTCTTCTGCCAGATCACGTTGATGTACGACATGCCGGCCCAGTGGGCGGAGAGCCCCGGCGGGGGGTTCTCCGAAAGAAACCCGGAGGCGGCCGCTACGACGCTGCTGACTTCGCGGTTTTCCCCTCGATGCATTTGTACCCAGATGTTGGCGCGGTCCGCCTCCGGTGTGATGAACTTGAAAAGGTCCTCGGGGTTTCCCCCGGACATTTCATAGAGGAAGAGATACTGGGCGATCTCCTCGCGCGAGTCCGGCACGATCGCCTCGCTCGGGTCTTCCTTGAGCTCCCCGCGCACCTTCTTCACGATGTCCGCGATAGAGGTGGTCGCCCCGACGTTCGGATGGTCGTCGAGACGCGCCTGGAGCGACTCGATGTAGCGCATCGCCCCGGGGTCCTTCAGGCCGCCCTCCTCGTCCGACTCGACGGAGAGGTAGGCGAGGTACGTGCCCGCGAGGTGCCGGTTCATCACCTCGTCGGCGACCCGGAGCGGATGCCCGGCCTTGAACCACTTCACGGGGTTGTCGTTCACCTGGATCCGCGTGAGGCCGACGACCGAGGCCGCGAGAAGGAGGATCCCGCCGGCCACGACCGGCTTGTTGAATCGGAGGGAGGCGCCTCTGATGAAGTGCATGATGCGTCGCATGAGGCCACCCCCCTCCTCGGTGCTGCCGAACCTCCGGATCGCCTTTTCCGGAAGGAGAACCGCGTAGGCGATGTTGAAGACGACCGAAAGGAACCACGCCGCGGCGATCCCGAAAGCCACGAAGGCGCCGAAGACCTGAACCGGAGGGATCGGCGTCAGGACGAGCGAGGCGAAGCCGACCACCGTCGTCAGCGAGGTGAAGATCATCGGCACGAAGAGCTCGTCCATCGTTTCGCGGATCGTGCGGCGCATCTCCCGGTGCCGGGGATACCTCTCGTGGAACTCGCTGAGGATGTGGATCGAGTTCAGCACGGCGATCGGTATGAGGAAGATCGGGATCATCGAGCTCATGATATGAACCGTGTAGCCGAGCCCGATGAGAAGCCCCATCGTCCAGGTGACGCTGATCACGGCAACGATCATCGGGGCGAGAACGACCGCGAAGTTCCGGAAGAAGAAGAAGAGAAGAAGGAAGATGACGAGGAACGCCGCGGGGGCCGAGAAGACCATCTGGCGGAACATCTCCGCACCGAAGGTGTCCTGGGCGAGCGGCATCCCGGCGAGATGGAACTCCTCGTCTCCCTTCTCTTCCTCGAGGACCTTTTCGATCTTGACGGCGACGGAGTGCGCGACGTCCTTCGACTCCAACGGGATGAAGATCGCCATCGCCTTCCCGTCGTCCGAGGCGAGCTTCCCGCGGAGAACCGGGTTCTTGCCGATCTGCGCGAGGATCCTCTCCGCGCCCTCGTCGGTTTTGGGCGGCTCCTCCATGAGGGTCTCGACGCGGAGCATGCCGTCCGCGGTGGTGCGTATGTCGTCCACGTCGCCCGGCGCGAGAAGGTCGTCCGCGATCACACCGTCCATCTCCCGGATCCGGTCGGTGATGCGGGCGACGCGGGCGAGCGTCGCGGGATTGAAGACCCCTTCCTCGCGCACGATCCCGAGCACGAGCATGTCGTGAAGGCCGAAGACGTCCTCGACCTCGCTGTGGAAGACGCGGACCGCCTCGTCCTCGGGGAGCATGTTCTCCGGGTCGGTGTCGATGACGACCTTGGGTATCTGGAGCCCGAGAAGAACGGTCACCGCGAGAACCAGCCCGATCACCGCCTTTGGATGGTTCATCGAGAAATCGACGAGTCGCCTTTTCAACTGCCTCTCCTCTCGCACGGCCGAGATCCGTGTTGTGGCGTTCGGGCATGACAAGAGCAAGCCGGGGGCCCGTTCGGGGCAGGGGGCGCGGGCGAACCCGCAAGGCGCTCCATTTCAAAGGTTTGCGCGGCCAGGCCCTTCGGGGCGTTTCACGGGAGAAGGCCGGATGTTGCACGAACGCCCCGCAGGTGCAATATTGTGTTGCGGGGGACCGCAACAACGGAAGGAGCGGTCGTGAAGGCGGAACTCGGCAACCTGCAGGTCTGCATGGCACAGAAGGCCAACATGGAGGCGATCTTCCACAGCGTGGGGGACGGCATCCTGACGGTCGACACCGGCCTCCTCGTCACGAACATCAACCGGGCCGCATGCGGGATGCTTGCCCTGTCCGAGGAGGAGGCGATCGGGAAGAACCTCGGCGAGGTGGTGCGCGGGCGGCTCTGGGACATCGGGCCGGTCGCCGAGGAGACGATGGGCGGAGAGGGGGTGCGGGAGAGGGAGAACATCCTCGTGCTTCCCGACGGGAGCGACATCCGCGCGCTTCTCGGCGCGAATCGCCTCGTCGACTCGGAGGAGAACACCGCCGGCGCGGTCCTCACCATCCGGGACATCACGCATCTCCGCGAGCTGGAGATCCGGCTCGGGGATCGCGCCTCGCTCCACGCGCTCGTCGGGAGAAGCCACGTCATGCAGCAGCTCTACACGCTGATCGAGCAGGTGGCGCCGACCGACTCGACGGTGCTCATCCAGGGAGAGAGCGGCACGGGCAAGGAGCTGATCGCCGACGCGATCCACCGGAGCAGCCGGAGGCAGGGAGCGCCTTTCGTCAAGGTGAACTGCTCCGCCCTCTCGGAGAGCCTCCTCGAGAGCGAGCTCTTCGGGCACGTGAGGGGGGCGTTCACGGGAGCGACTCACGACCGGAAGGGTCGTTTCGAGATGGCGGACGGCGGCACGGTCTTCCTCGACGAGGTCGGCGACCTCACGGAGCGGATCCAGGTGAAGCTCCTCCGGGT
>JBDRFQ010000415.1:0-2575 GCA_043818685.1 Candidatus Eiseniibacteriota bacterium | reverse complement strand
ACCCGTGGTTGGACGTTGTCAGCCAGTCGACTGCCTCCATAACCGCATCGGCGTCGGTGGTGCGGAGGCGATCGAATTGAAAGGCGTCGCCGTACAAGTCGGCGCCTCCTTCCATGTCGATGACAACAGGAGAGGGGAATCGGAGGGAGAGGGTCGTCTTGCCTGTCCCGCTATCTCCCCAGACAAAGAGCTTCAGGCGTCGGTCAGCGCCCCCCGCTGTGGAGAAGGGTGATTCCGGCGCAGGTATTGTGGCGTCCATTGTTGTGTCCCTCCTGAGGCGAGAGCCGCCTGCTGTCCTGGGTGTTCTTGATCGTCGTGGTCGTCATGAAATCCTCACCGTGGGGAGAAGGTGTTGGGCGTGAAGTGTCGCATGCCCTCGCTCGTGACGACGCGGTCCGAAGGGCGCTCACCGGGCACTCCCGTCGTTCACGCGCGTGGTCTTGAGTGCGGAGAACACCGCGTCCCACTCGAACCGGCGGATGCGGTCCGATGCCCGAACCTCCGGGATGCGACCTTGCCGCGCCCACCGGACTACAGTCCGAGGCGAAACTCGCAGACGCTCAGCAAGCTGAGTGGGGGTCAGAAGGTTGGTCGTTGGCCTGTCTGACATGACGTTTCCTCCGATGTACACCAAGAGGAAACGACGCCGAACCGGCAGCTACAAGAGGCACTATCCGGCGAAATGCGGAAATCCGGAAGACGGATGTTCAGGCTACGACACGGCGATAACGGCTTGCCCGTCCGTCTCTCTTATTGTGCTTGAGGTACCGAGGTCTCATGGCGCGGCACCACTTGCTGATGGTGCGCTCCGAGTATTGGACCTTCGAGCCCAGATCCCCAGTTGAGAACCACCCCGCGGGAACGGCGGCCCACAGCTTCTCATGCGTGTCGCTTCCGATACCTTTGGGACAGGGCGGGGTCGATCCCGCGTCCAGCTTCGCTCTCCGTGGTTGGGGCCCCCTGCCCGCCTGATCGGCGAGCACGAGTGCTGCGTGATCGATCACCATCCGCACGGACGGCACATCGAAGTGGGGATCCTGCCGCACCCTCATGCACGCTTCGATGAGTCTGTCCCGGTCAACCCCAACCGGCAGAGGTACTCCCCGGCTGATCGCGTTCGCGGTCTCTCGTGCAGCCGCACGCAAGTCCTTCAATCCGAGCTTCAGGTCCTCCTCCGGCTCCCCGAACCAGGACTCGAAGCGAATCTCCGGTCCCTCCTTCCTTTCGGTTTCGATCAACTTGAGCGCATACTCGATCTGGGCGAAGGCACGCGCCATCCGGTGGACGTTCTTGCTCACATCTCTCCGGGCCATAGTCTCCTGCTCCTTTCCACGGCCAAGTCAGGTAGCCGCGAAGATCTCGCTTTTCACCACTCTCTATTCGGGTCAACCAGGTACCACCTCCCCTGTTCATCCCTTGCGAAGTGAGGGGACGTGTTGAGCGCGGCCGACAGATCGCTCTTCGGACGGCGGCTCTTGAACTGATATCCGGCACTCCGCATGACCCGAAACAGTTCATCGGTCGTAAATCGCCGTGCGGGGTAGAGGAGCCGACGAGCCGCCTTGGTCCGACTCAACCGACTGATCGGCTCGGCCCCCGCCTCCTTCGCTAGCTTCGCTGCGTTTCTCTTTGCCTGCGCGTGGGATTCGGTCGCGTTCACGTACTCGATGAGGGCTTCGGCAAGTTGTCGCAGGTGGAGGCGTCGCTTCTCCAGCTCGTCGATTTGGCGACGGACATCCTGAAGCTCGATGTTGAGATCCTCTAGCTTCTTGAGAACCTCGTGCTCGAACGGGTCGGGGTTGGGTTTCTGGTCGGGCTTCTTCATGCGTCCCTCTCCTGGGGGTGGACCTGTGCGCTATCGGCTGCTATAATAGCTGCCGTTGATAGCGGACGTCAACGGAAAAAGGCCGCCGGTGGCCGCCCCGGACGGACTTGACTTCCCCCGGCCCCGGAGCGTCCATGTCTCACGGCGGCAAGGAGTTAACGCCCCGAGACGGGGGGAGACGATGGGGGAGGAGATCGACATCCAGGCCGAGCAGGCGCGGCTCCAGGCCATGCCGATGGCCGAGCTAAAGCGCGAGTTTGCAAGGGTTTGTGGCTGGTCGCACTCGACGAACAACAGGCCCACGCTGATCAGGCGGATCCTGTGGCACCGGCAGCACGGCCCGCTGTCCGAGGAGGTTGTCCGCCGCGCCCGCGAGATCGCCGCCCAGGTGCTCGTGAAGGAGATCCCCCCGCCGGGCTGGCCGGAGACGGCGGAGACCACGCCGCCTGGGCCAGTGCGGGCCCGAGGTTGCCCATGGCCGGCACGGTCCTCAAGCGCGAGTTTCGCGGGAAGACGGTCACCGTCACGGTGGGCGAGCGCGACTTCGAGTATGAGGGCGAGCGGTACGCGTCGCTGAGCGCGGTGGCGACGGCGATCAGCGGGATGCACGTGAACGGGTACAAGTTCTTTCGGCTTGGCCCGAAGGAGAAGAAGTGATCACGAAGGCGGAGCCGACGGTCGTGCGCTGCGCGGTCTACACGCGTGTCAGCGTTGACTCTCGTCTCGACCAGGATCTCAACTCGCTCGACC
>JBDRFQ010000414.1:0-3785 GCA_043818685.1 Candidatus Eiseniibacteriota bacterium | reverse complement strand
TCTCCCCCCGGGCATGGAGGAGCGCGCCCGCAAGATCACCGAGGCGATGGGGCTTCTCGAGGGGCTCCGCGTGGAGCGCCGCGCGGCGGTCCGGAGCTACGTCCTGCCGTTCGCGCTCGCTTATATCGTTCTCCTCTCTGTCGCGGTTCTCGTCGGGGCCGCGCTCGCGGGGCGGATCGCCCGGCCGATCGAGGATCTCGTGGCAAGCACGCGCCGCGTCGCGGGCGGCGACCTCGACGAGCGCGTTCCGCTCACCGGCCAGGGAGAGACGCGGGATCTGCAGGTCTCCTTCAACGAGATGGTCGAGAGGCTCGCGTCGCAGCGGAAGGAGCTCGCGCGGCTCGAACGAAAGGCGGCGTGGAGGGATCTCGCCCGCGCCCTCGCCCACGAGATCAAGAACCCGCTGACGCCGATCCAGCTCGCCGTTCAGGAGATGCGGGACCGGTTCCGGGGAGACGACCGGGAGTACGGCGGCCTCCTCCGCGAGGCGGGCGCGATCGTGGACGAGGAGATCGAGAACCTCCGCGCGCTCGTCCGCGAGTTCTCCGAGTTCGCGAGGCTTCCGGAACCGAAGCCGAGGGAGGCCGATCTCATGGAGACCCTCGGGGAGATCGTGCGGCTCTATGGGGAGGAGAAGGCGGCGGTCGAGGCTCCCGGGGGACCGGTCGTGCTCCGCTTCGACCCCGAGGAGATCCGGCGCGCACTGATCAATCTCGCGGACAACGCGCACGCGGCGTGCCGCGCGGCGGGGCGGCCGGAGAAGGTCCTCTTTCGCGTTGCGCCCGGGCGGGGGGTCGTCCGGATCGAGGTGATCGACGAGGGATGCGGCATCCCCCCGGAGAACGTCGAGAGGATCTTCGAGCCGGACTTCACGACGAAGAAGGGGGGCATGGGGCTCGGCCTCGCGATCGTCGAGGGGATCGTCTCGGCGCATCGGGGCGCGATCGACGTGCGGAGCGAAACCGGGCGGGGAACGACCTTCACGGTCGCCCTGCCGTTGCTCGGCGCCAAGTAAGAAAGGAAAATCCGGCACCGGACACCGGACAGGGGTGCCGAATAGGGGAGAGCCGTCATGGCCGAGCGGATCCTCGTTGTCGACGACGAGCGGAACATCCGGCGCACGCTCGAGATGGTCCTCCGCCCGGAGGGGTTCGAGACGATCGAGGCGGAGAGCGGCGAGGCGGCCCTTCGCCTCCTGGCGGAAGAACGGGCGGATCTCGTCGTTCTCGATGTGCAGCTTCCCGGAATGAGCGGCATCGAGACGCTCCGCGAGATGCGGCGCGCCGATCCCGATCTCACGGTCGTGATGATCTCGGGGCACGCGACGATCGCGACCGCGGTCGAGGCGACGCGCGAAGGTGCCTTCGACTTTCTCGAGAAGCCGCTCACGAAGGAGCGCGTTCTCGTGGCGGTGCGGAACGCGCTCCGCTTCCGCACAATCGGGCGCGAGGTGCGCGAGCTCAAGGAACGCGAGGCGGGTCGCCGCGTCCTCGTCGGCGAGTCGGAGGCAATGCGCCGGGTGCGGGAGGAGATCGCGCGGGTGGCGCCGACCACGGCGCGCGTTCTCATCCTCGGTGAGAGCGGGACCGGCAAGGAGCTCGTCGCGCGGGCGATTCACGAGGCGAGCCCTCGCAACGCCCGCCCTTTCGTCAAGGTGAACTGCGCGGCGATCCCAGAGGATCTGATCGAGAGCGAGCTCTTCGGATCGGTGAAGGGAGCGTTCACCGGAGCGGTCGCGACGCGCGAGGGGAAGTTCGAGCAGGCGGACGGAGGCACGATCTTCCTCGACGAGGTCGGCGACATGAGCCTTCGCGCCCAGGCGAAGGTGCTCCGGGCGATCCAGGAGGGGGAGGTGGAGCGGGTCGGCGGAAGCGGGACGGTCCGCGTCGACGTCCGCGTTCTTTCCGCGACGAACCAGGACATCGAGGCGCTCGCGCGCGAGGGGCGCTTTCGCGAGGATCTCTACTTCCGCCTCAACGTCGTGCCGCTTCGCGTCCCTCCGCTTCGGGAGAGGGAGGGGGACGTTCGCGTTCTCGCGAGTCACTTTCTCGATCGGTACCGGCTCGAGAACAACCTGCCGCCTCGCTCGATCTCGGAAGAAGCGATGGCGGCGCTGGAGCGCCTCCCCTGGCGCGGGAACGTGCGCGAGCTCGGGAACGCGATCGAGAGGCTCGTCATCATGGCGCGGGCCGCCGGAATCGGGACGGAGGACCTCGAGCGCGCGGGGCTGCTCGCGCGACCTCGCTCGGGAAGGGCGCCCGGTGAGGCCGCGGCGGAGATCGGCGCGCTCCGGCCGGATGAGATCGCGCGGCTCGGCGGTCTCGTCGGAGCGCGGAGGGCGTTCGAGATCGCCTGCATCCGGGAGGGGCTCCGCGCCGCGGCCGGCAACGTCTCCGAGGCGGCCCGCCTCCTCGGGATCGACCGGACGAACCTGCACAAGAAGATTCAAGCCTACGGGATCGATGTGGAAAGAAACGGTTCCCGGCGGGATGGGGACTGGAGAGCCTGATCCCGTTCGGGGGAACGGGGCGTCGACAGAATGAGAAACCCCTTCGAGGAGAGGTCATCATGAAATCGGAACGGCGATCGGGAGCGGCACGGAGACGGGTGTTGGGCACGGGGCTACTCGCGGCGGTCTTGCTTTTCGCCCCGGCGGGGGCGGGGGCCGACACCAAGGGCTTCATGCTCGGGCTCGACCTCCACTACAGCGGGATCGGCGCGGAGGAGGAGAGCGCGACGTCTCACGAGAACTCGGTGTTCGTCGACGAGGACGGGGGCGGCGCGACGCTGCTCCTCGGGTACGGGTTCACCGAGGCGTTCGCTCTTCGCGTCTCCATGAACGCGTCGAACCACGAGACGAGCGACTCGGACGTCGACGTTCTCTACGCGAACAGCACGATCGAGGCGATGTATGTCTTCCGACATGGATGGCCGTTCCGGCCGTATCTCTTCGGCGGGATCGGAGGGTGCAGCCTCGAGTCGCGGTACGATCCTTTCCGCTACGAGACGAGCGGCCCAGGGACGGCCGCCGGCGCCGGTTTCCTCTACTTCCCCGGAGAGCACTTCGCGATCGACGTGGCGCTCCGTTTCGAGTTCATCAACTGGGACAAGGCGACCGCGGAGCTCGTAACCGACCAGGGAACCCTCACCGTCGAGACGCCGATCGAGGACGAGGGCTCGGCGGTCAAGGTCCTCTTCGGCGTGAACTACTGGTTTTAGCCTGGATGAGGCACGCGTTTCCTGCTGCGGCTGCGGATCCCGGCCTGCGAGGCCTCCTCTCCGTCGCCGATTCCTCGACGTCGCCAAGGCTACGCCTCCGGGGTCGGATCGTCCGAGTCGGTCTCTCGGCCTCTGGCTCCGCATCCTCGCGACGAAAGCGCGGGCCTCATCCAGGCTAGCGGAAGCACCCATCGCTCGCAGGCGCTCCCGGCCTCTGTTGATCGGCGCGGAGGGGGTGGTTCGCGTCCTGGTTGCCCCTTTCCCGCGATTCTGCTTATGTTCATTCTCGATGCCCGTGCCGCGGGCCGTTCCACGATTCCTCTCCCCGCCGGGGGAATCCGCTCGAAACGGAAAGGAGATCCGTCATGGCCAAGATCGCGTTCAAGGGGCAGCCGGTCGAGACGGCCGGCAACCTGCCGAAGGTGGGGAGCGCGGCTCCCGACTACAAGCTCACGAAGACCGACCTCTCGGAGGTCTCGCTCAAGGACCTGGCCGGGAAGCGTGTGGTCCTGAACATCCTGCAGAGCATCGACACGTCCGTCTGCGCCGCGCAGGTGCGGCGGTTC
>JBDRFQ010000413.1:0-8142 GCA_043818685.1 Candidatus Eiseniibacteriota bacterium | reverse complement strand
TTCCCCTTCAGATGCAAGATGAATGATCGCCGCCGCCGCCGTCAACCAAAACAATACAACCCCATGTATTGCAATCGGTTGCCGGCGCCCCCCCGGGGGGGCGCGGCCGGCGCGCCCGCCTTCGGCCCGAAGCGCGCCCGTGGTATACTCGCCGGATCATGAAGCGCTACGACTTTCGCGCGATCGAGAAGAAGTGGCAGAAGAAGTGGGCGGAGGAGGGGACGTTCCGGACGCTGGGGCCGGGCGATCCCCGGTTCGATGCTTCGAAGCCGAAGTACTACGTCCTGGACATGTTCCCGTACCCGTCGGGGGCGGGGCTCCACGTCGGCCACCCGCTCGGGTACATCGCCACGGACATCGTCGCCCGCTACAAGCGCATGAGAGGGCACAACGTCCTCCATCCGATGGGTTTCGACGCATTCGGCCTTCCCGCCGAACAGTACGCGATCGAACACGGGGTCCATCCGCGCATCACGACGGAGAAGAACATCGAGACGATGCGCCGCCAGCTCCAGGCGCTCGGACTCAGCTACGACTGGGATCGGGAGATCGCGACGATCGATGTCCGCTACTACCGGTGGACCCAGTGGATCTTCCTCCGCTTCTTCGACAGCTGGTACGACACGGATGCGGATCGCGCGCGGCCGATTCCCGAGCTTCTCGGCCTTCTCGAATCGGGCGAGGCTCTCGTCGGCCCGCGCGGGGACACGGTTCGGAAGGGCGCGCCGCCGGCGGCAGGGGATCCTCCTCCACGGCGCTGGTCTTCCCTCAACGAGGAAGAGAGGCGCGTGTTCATCGACTCGCAGCGCCTCGCCTACCTCGCGGAGGTACCGGTGAATTGGTGCCCCGCCCTCGGAACGGTTCTCGCGAACGAAGAGGTCACCCCCGAGGGACGTTCCGAGCGGGGAAACCATCCGGTCTACAAGCGTCCCCTGAAGCAGTGGATGCTGCGCATCACGGCGTACGCGCGCAGGCTCCTCGATGACCTCGATCTGGTGAGCTGGCCGGAGCCGATCAAGATGATGCAGCGGAACTGGATCGGGCGGAGCGAGGGGGCGATGGTTCGGTTCCCCGTTTCCGGCGCAGGGGAGAGGATCGAGGTCTTTACGACCCGCCCGGACACGCTCTTCGGCGCCACCTACATGGTCCTCGCGCCGGAGCACCCCCTCGTGGAGAGAATCCCCGCGCCCGATCGCGCCGCCGAGGTTTTCGCGTATCGCGAGGCGGCCGCCCGAAGGAGCGACGTCGAGCGGCAGGCGGACGCGCGCTCGAAGAGCGGCGTCTTCACCGGGGCCTTCGCGGTCAACCCAGCGACGTCGAAGGAGATCCCGATCTGGATCGCCGACTATGTTCTCATGGGGTACGGCACGGGGGCGATCATGGCCGTTCCCGCGCACGACGAGAGAGACTTCGCCTTCGCGAAGGAGTTCGGCCTCCCGATCCGGGCGGTGGTCGTTCCGGGCGCCGCGTGGCTGAACGAGCAAGGGGCGGCCCGCGAGGCGTACCTCCGCGATCCCGCATCCTTGGAGGCGGTCTTCACGGGCGAGGGAGAAGGGGTGAACTCCTCGAACGAAGAGGTGTCGCTCGACGGCCTTCCGACCCCCCGCGCAGCCGAGACGATTGCGGCGTGGCTCGAGCGAAGGGGGATCGGCGCCGCGAAGGTGCAATACAAGCTGCGCGACTGGCTCTTCAGCCGGCAGCGTTATTGGGGGGAACCGTTCCCGCTTCTCCACGGAAGCGGCGGGCGCATCCGAGCGGTCGAGGAAGGGGACCTTCCCGTCTTGCTTCCGGAGATGGAGGATTTCCGGCCCGTCGTCGACGAAGATCCGGAGACGCCCCCGAAGCCCTCTCTTGCGCGCGCCCCCGAGGAGTGGCGCGTCGTGAAGATCGGCGGCGAGCGCTGGGAGCGCGAGCACAACACGATGCCGCAGTGGGCCGGTTCGTGCTGGTACTATCTCCGCTTCATCGACCCGGAAAACGCCGAACGCCTCGTCGCCCCCGACAAGGAGCGCTACTGGATGCGGCCGGGGGGCATCGATCTCTATCTCGGCGGAGTCGAGCACGCGGTGCTGCATCTCCTCTACGCGCGCTTCTGGCACAAACTGCTCCACGACCTCGGGCACCTCTCGACGAAAGAGCCTTTCGCGCGCCTGTTCAACCAGGGGTACATCCAGGCGTACGCGTACACGGACGAGCGGGGCGTCTACGTCGACGCGGAGCGGGTTGTCGAGCGAGAGGACAGGTCGTGCACGTTCGAGGGGAAGCCGGTCGCGCGGAGCTACGGGAAGATGGGGAAGTCGCTGAAGAACGCGGTCAACCCGGACGCGCTCGTGGCCGAGTACGGATGCGACAGCTTTCGTCTGCACGAGATGTACATGGGGCCGATCGAGGTCTCGAAGGCGTGGAGCACCCACGAGATCGTCGGGATGCACCGGTTCTTGCTCCGCGTCTTCAGGAACTTCTTCGACGAGAAGACCGGCGCGCTCCTCGTGAGCGAGGAGAAGCCCCCCGAGGAGATTCTCCGTCTCCTGCACAAGACGATCCGGACGGTCGGCGACGACCTCGAAAACCTCCGCTTCAACACGGCGATTTCCGCTCTCATCGAGCTGAACAACGCGCTCGTGGGGATGAAAGAGCTTCCGCGCGCGGTCGCCGAGCCTCTGGTCCTCATGCTCGCGCCGATGGCGCCGCATTTCTGCGAGGAGCTCTGGGAGGCGCTCGGCCACCCGGATTCGCTGGCGCGGGGCCCGTGGCCGGTCTGCGACGAGAGATACCTCGCCGCCGCCGAGGTCGAGATCGTCGTTCAGGTGATGGGGAAACTTCGGGGGAAAGTCCTCGTGCCCGCGGACGCGGGGGAAGAACAGGTCCGCGAGAAGGCGATCGCCGATCCGGGCGTCCGGCGTCACCTCGAGGGGAAGACGATTCGCAAGGTGATCTTCGTGCCGGGGCGCCTCATCAACATCGTCGCCGGCTGAGGCGCTCCCCGTCGGGCGGGCGAGCACCGGCCGGAGGCTACTCTTCCTTCACCAGGCCGGCGATCCGTTCGGCCAGGTCGCCGCCCGTCTTCTCGTCGAGCCTTGTCGCGTTCCACACGATCCCGAGCCCGGATCCATCTTCGTGCTTCGGAATGATGTGAAAGTGGACGTGCATCACGAACTGGTGGGCCGCCCGCCCGTTGTTCTGGAGGATGTTGTAGGAGGCCGCCCCGGTCGCCTTGACGACGGCCCGGCTGAGGCGGGGGAGGATCCTCCCGACCGCCGCCGCGGATTCGTCCGAAAGGCGGTCGAGCGTCTCGGCCGGTTCCTTCGGAATCACCAGGGTGTGGCCGTTGCTCAGCGGCCCGATGTCGAGGAAGGCGAGAACATGCTTGTCCTCGTAGACCTTGTGGCAGGGGATCTCCCCCGCGAGGATCTTCGTGAAGATCGTTTCGGCCATTCCAAGCCTCCTCAGTGACGGCCCCCTTCACGGGAAGGCGACAGACTCCTTCGTTCGGGGATGAAGGTGTCTGTCGCCTTCTGTTCGACTTCTCTCCGGCGCGTCCGCTACCGAACCTCTTTGTGGACCGTGTGTCTGCGGAGAAACGGGTTGTACTTCTTGAGCTCGAGACGCCCGGGGTTCTTCTGCTTGTTCTTGGTCGTCGTGTACCGGGACGGGGGCTTCCCCTCTTTCCTTGCTTCGGTGCACTCGAGCGTCACCATGACGCGGTTGCCCTTCTTTGCCACTTCGCTCAGCTCCTCTCGATGGGTAGCGGAATCCCCGGCCGGAAACGGTTCTTCCCGCCCCGCGCCCCTCCCGGCGCCGCGCCGGGGCATCCTTTCCAGCTATTATACCGGATCAGCCGCGCGGAGGAAAGGCGGTGTGCGCGCGCCTCGAAGACCCCAATCCGTTGTCTTCTATCGAGTTGCGCGTTCGTCCCGTCCGCCGATCCGCCTACGGCTCGATCGATCGGGCCGCCCCGAACCGCTTTCCCACATCCGACCAGTCGACGAGGTTCCACCACGCGCCCACGAAATCGCCCCGCCGGTTCTGATACTTGAGATAGTAAGCGTGTTCCCATACATCGCAGACGAGAAGGGGGATCGAACCGTTGAGAACGTGGTTCTGGTGGTTGAGGACCGCCGAAACGTAGAGGCGCCTGAAGTGCGGGTGATAGACGAGCGCGGCCCATCCGTTCCCCTCGACCGTGGCCGCGGCCTCCTGGAACTGCGCCCTGAACGCGTCGAACCCGCCGAAGTCGCGAGCGAGAGCTTTCGTGATCTCTCCGTCCGGCTGTTTCGGCACGCTGTTCTCCGGCCCCATGTTGCTCCAGAAGAGAACGTGGTTGAGATGTCCGCTTCCGTGGAAGGCGAGCCGCTGCTCGATCGCGCCGATGGAGGCGAAGTCGCCCTTCTCTCTGGCCTCCACGAGGGCGACCTCCGCCGCGTTCAGCCCCTTGACGTACCCGGCGTGATGCTTATCGTGGTGGAGGCGGAGCGTCTCCGCGTCGATGTGCGGCTCGAGCGCCTCGTACGGATAGGGAAGCGGAGGAAGCGCGTGCTCCCCCGGCGCGGGCGGCGGGGGGGCGGTTCCTTTTCCGTCCTGCGCGAAGAGAACTCCGGGAATCCCCGCCGCGGCGAGCCCCCCCAGGGCTGCCGCGGACCCGAGAAAGCGGCGTCTGGTCGTCATCTTTCGGTCCCCCTTGCGGTGTCGAGTTCCTTTCGGCTCGCCGCGGCCCGTTCACTACAGGAATCGATACGTGATGCCGATCGAGAGGGTCTGCTTGAACTGGCCGGCCTTCCGGATCGCGGAGCGCATATCGTCCGGGTTGGCGAGCCCGCCCTCCGCCGTTTCGGTCGGCGGAACGGTGTTGTCGTACTTGTCGTAGATCCAGCGCAGATACAGGTTGACGGAGAGGTACTTGGTGATCTGGGTCGAGAAGATGTTCTCCCAGTCCACGTCGAGGGCCATCGGGTAGTCGGCGACATCGGAGGGAGCGCCCGCCGCGGCGAGATCCTCGGCCGACAGGCCGTCGAGGATGTCGCTGAAGGAGTAGAAGACCGGCTGGTAAAGGCCGAGCTTCGAGGTCCACGAGACCTGGTCGTCGAGGATCTTCGTCCTGTAGTCGGTCACCCATTCGAGGCCGCCGTCGTTCGTCATCTCGCTCTCCGTCTCGTCCCCGACGGTCGGGTCGACGAAAAACTTGCGGCTGCTCTGTCGGAACGTGAAACCGAAGCGGCTGAGGAGCTCCCTGTTCTCCTCCTTGATGAACTCGCGGGCCACGCCCCCGGACTCCTTGAACTTCAAGGGGTTCAGATAGAGCGTCCGCCCGGACGCGTCGGAAACGTCCTGGAGCTGGCTCTCGAATCGCCCCGAAACGTACGGGTCGACGTGCCAGCCGAGGGTGAAGCGGAGGATGCTCTCCAGATCGACGAGGTCGGTCGACTTCTCTGGCTTGTCCCAGCCGCGAGTGCCGTCCGTGCGGACCGCCTGTTGGTGCGTCTGGCCAAAGGCGAGCTTCACAAGGCTCTTCGTGTTCGCCTTCTCGTTCAGTTGGCTTTCGAGGGACCCGTTCGTGATGAGCGCCCAGACGACCGACCCCTTGTCCCCTCCGCCCCAGTTGTCGCTGTAGGTGCTCTGCGTGATGTTGAGGCCGCTCTCGAGGCTCGGATACCATCGGCCAGGCTCGAGCTTCTTTTTCTCCCTCTCCGCTGCGGCGGTAGGCGCGGCGGCGACGGCGAGAACCGCCAGCGCGACGGCGAGGCGAGCAAGCGCCCCCCCCGCGCGTCCCCCAACGAACCGTTTCATGTGCGAATCTCCTTTCAATCGACACCGGCGCCCCCGCGGCTGCCGCCCTCGCGGTCCTGCGGGGCCGACCGATTCGTTGCCTCAATCGTGGTAATGTTAACAAAGAAGACGACGCGCGCAAGGAGAACGTCCGTGGGAGTCGGGCGCCGCGCAGTCGCGGCCAGCCGAGAAGGGTCGATTGCGTGCGCGGAAAGCCGCTGCTATTCTAGTCGAAAGGGGCGCGCTTGCTCGCGCCGATCGTCGTGGAGGGAGCGATGCAATCTTACGAGAAGCTCGGCGTCTTTTACCTGGGGAGGGTCGTCGATTCCGAGTCGGGACGAACCACGGTCGAGCCCCTCCTTTACGATTCGCGGGATCTCACCACGCACGCGGTCTGTCTCGGCATGACCGGAAGCGGAAAGACGGGCCTCTGCGTCTCGCTCATCGAGGAGGCGGCGCTCGACGGCATTCCCGTTCTCGCGATCGACCCGAAGGGGGACCTGGGAAATCTCCTTCTGGCGTTTCCGGAGCTTCGGGGGTCGGACTTCGAGCCGTGGGTCGACGAGGGGGAAGCGCGGCGGAAAAACCTCTCGCGGGCCGAGTTCGCCGAGAAGACCGCGGCGGCCTGGAGGGAGGGCCTTGCCGCGTGGGACGAGGACGGCGCGCGCATCGCACGCTTCCGCGACTCGGCGGAGCGCGCGATCTACACGCCGGGGAGCCGCGCCGGCCTCTCGCTGAGCGTCCTCCGCTCCCTCGCCGCCCCCCCGCCCGAGCTCGCCGCGAACGACGAGGCGCTCGTCGAGCGGGTGCAGTCGGCGGTCTCCGCGCTCCTCGCTCTTCTCGGCGTTGACGCGGATCCGATGCGGAGCCGAGAGCACATCCTCCTTTCGCACATTCTCAGGCGCGCGTGGGCGGAGGGGCGTGACCTCGAGCTCTCCGCGCTCATCCGCGAGATCCAGTCTCCCCCTTTCGAGAGGGTCGGCGTTCTCGACGTCGAGTCGTTCTTCCCCTCGAAGGACCGCTTCGAGCTCTCGATCGGGCTGAACAACCTCATCGCGGCGCCCGGGTTCGCGGCGTGGCTCGACGGGGAGCCGTTGGACGTGCCGCGCCTTCTCTGGACGCCGGAGGGGAAGCCCCGCGTCTCGATCTTCACGCTCTCGCATCTTTCCGATCCCCAGCGGATGTTCTTCACGACGACGCTTCTCGCCGAAGTTCTCGCGTGGATGCGCACGCAGCCGGGTACCTCCTCGCTCCGGGCGATTCTCTACATGGACGAAGTTTTCGGCTACTTCCCGCCGACGGCGAACCCGCCCTCGAAGATCCCGATGCTGACGCTCCTCAAGCAGGCGCGGGCGTTCGGGCTCGGCTGCGTGCTCGCGACCCAGAACCCGGTCGACCTCGACTACAAGGGACTGTCGAACGCGGGGACGTGGTTTCTCGGCCGGCTCCAGACCGAGCGGGACAAAGAGAAGGTCCTCGACGGCCTGGAGGGCGCGGCTTCGGCGGGGGGGCGCATGGACCGCGCGCGCATGGACAAGATCCTCTCGGGGCTCGAGAGCCGCGTCTTCCTCATGAACAACGTGCACGACGACCGGCCGGTTCTCTTTCGCACAAGGTGGGCGCTCTCCTATTTGAGAGGCCCGCTCCTCCGCCCGGAGATCGAGAGGCTGATGGCCGGGAGGAAAGCGCTCGCCGCGCCGTCGGCGGAGCCGCGGACGGGCGCTCGCGCGGTATCCGCGAGCGAGGCCTCGGGCGCCGTGGAGACACGGCCGGTGCTCGGCCCGGACGTGAAGGACTTCTTTCTCCCCGTCTCGGGCGCGATCTCCGATGGCGAGAGCCTTCTCTATCGCCCGGCTCTTCTCGGAACGGCGAAGATCCACTTCGTATCGAAACGCGAGGGTGTCGATGTCTGGCGCGACGTCTCTCGCCTCGCGCCCCTCGGCGAGAACCCGGGCGATCCCTGGGCGGACTCCGAGGCCCGCCCGGTCGGGGAAGCGGATCTTGCCGGCGAGCCGGACCCACGGGGACGGTTCGCCCCCCTTCCGATGGAGGCGGCGTTTCCGAAGAGCTATCCCCGATGGACGAAAGCCCTCGTGGGTTTCCTCTACCGGTCGGAGACCCATGCGCTTTGGAAGAGCAAGGCCCTCCGCGCGGTTTCATCTTCCGGAGAGACGGAACGGGACTTCCGGGTGCGCCTCGCGCAGCTCGCCCGCGAGAAGAGAGACAGCGAGATGGAGAAGCTCCGCGCCCGCTACGCCCCGAAGCTCGCGCGTCTCGAGGAGAGGATCCTCGCCGGGGAGCGAAAGGTCGCTCGCGAGGAGTCCCAGTACAAGAGCCAGACCGTGCAGAGCGCGATCTCGTTCGGCGCAACGCTTCTCG
>JBDRFQ010000412.1:0-8735 GCA_043818685.1 Candidatus Eiseniibacteriota bacterium | reverse complement strand
CGCGCGCGCCGCAGCGAGAGCGGCGCGGGGGGCCGCGCTCTCCGCCCCGGCGAACACACAGATTCGTTTCACTTCCCAGCGCACCTCCGTATTCGAGCGGTTTTGGAATCTATCAGGATGCCGGAGGGCGGGCAAGGGAATCGCGCGAGAGATGGGGTCGCGTACCTGTTTCCTTCTTGATCTTTATCGGGTCCCGAACGCAGGGGAGAATCGCCGGACCGGGGAGATCCTGCCGGTCCCCGAATTCCATGGAGAGAATAGCACGTGCCCCCGTTTTCCCTCCGCAACGGGTTGTCCGGAAAGCAGATGAGGCCGGGATCGACCCGGCAGCCTCTCCGAGAACGGCCGCATCATCCCCGCGAACCTCCCCCCGTCGATCGAACCCATTGAGAACGCGGCGCGCATTCTCGCGAGCCGCCGGCACGGCGAATGCAGATGCGACGGAGAGGGTCTCTCCGCGGTTGCTCCTCCCTACTGCAGCGGACAACGCCGTCCCCGCCGAGACGCATCCGCGCCGCGAGAACGAAATCCGGCCGGTGTCCCGCACCGCTCTCGTTCCCCGAAGAAGACAAGAGGAGTCTCGACGGCATGCGCTGGTGGGCACTCGCCGCTCTCGTTCCGATCGGTCTCGCACATGCGGAGTCCGTCCGCGTGATCGAGGAGGAGATCGCGGTGGACATCTACTACGAGGGGTGGCTGGACGCCGCGAACATCGAGAGGAACATCAGACGCGCGAGCCCCGCGCGGAACAACTGGAGCACCCTCGAGACCCACTTCTACTACCTCCTCGGCCGGGACGTGTTTCTCCCCCTGACGGAGGGGGACGGCCTCGTCCTCGTCTTCAACGCGGACCCGTCAGGCGGGGAGTGGGAGGTTCCCGAGGGGCCTGAGCTCATCGTGGAGAAGGACGGCCAGATCTGGCGATCGGCGGATCCCTTCGTCATCCGGTACCGGACGGCGGGGGAGTGGCTGGAGCCGGAGGTCCGGCGGCTGGGGGGGCGGCCTCGCTGCCGCTTGGCTCCGTCCGACATCGCGGAGGCGGACCTCCGTGAAGAGGGGGTCCTCGCGTTCGATGGGATTCTCTGGGGAAGGGGCCCCTACATGGAGAGGGAATGGATCCCCTTCTTCGCCCGGATTTCGTCACGTTCCGAGAGCGGAGCGGCCCGTTGGGAAGAGACCGAACGGAAGCCGTTCAGCATGAGGATCCTCCCGGCCGGCGGCGCAGGGGCCGCGCTGGACGAGGAGTTGTCACGAAAGGAGGATTCACGATGATTCGGTGGTTGATCGCGGCCGCCGTTCTGATCGCCGTCTTTGCGGCGGGTCTCGGAGCGATCGCTCCGAGGGCGGAAGCCATGGACGAGAACGACCCGTGGGAAGCGCTCGTCAAGCTCTTCTGCCATCTCTTCCCCGACTCGTGCAGCGAGGATGTCTGGTACAGACCGAAGGGATAGCACGCGCGGTCCGCGCGCCACTCTTCATCGGGCGAGGTTCTCGCCGAGAAGGGCGCGCATCCGGCGGGAATCGAGTGCGCCCACCCTCTGGAGGTCTTCGAGAAAGGCGGAGATCAGGAGTTCCTCGCGCATCATCGAGCCCGCCGCGTCCCTGGCGAGGGCGAGCCAGGGAACGAGATCGAGGTGGATGCGGTCCCATCCGATCCGCTCGATAAGGCGGGCGAGCCGCTCCGGCTCCATCCTCCCTTCGAGGCTCGCGACGAAGAGGACCGATCCCCTGGGGAAGGAGTCCGGCTCGGCGACACCCTCTCCCCTTCCCGGGAAGAAGCGGACATACGCCTTCGCGTCCGGCGGGAGGAGCGATCGCCAATCCTGCCCGGGAGGGATGAGAAGGCCGATCCCTTCACGGGCGAAGGATCCGGGGCCTGTCTCCCCGTCCGCGGGAGGAACGGCCGCCCAGGCGACCAGGCCGACGCCGAGATCGTGAAGAAGCGCGATGCGCTCACGGGAGAGGGAACCGGCCTCGGCGCGGAGACCGGGAAGAACGCATCGGCTCCCGCCTCTGGAGGCGCCCCGCACCCCGTCGATCGAGGAAACGACGGCGAGCGTGTCCCCCCCGTCCGCCCGAACGCGGAGGCCGGCGAGCGCGTCGAGGAGAGCCTCGCCCGCCCACTCGCGCGCCTCGAGCCAGAGGAGGGAGCAGCGGATGAACGCCGGGCTTCGCCCCTTCAGCGAACCGTCGAAATCAACCTGGTCCGAGCCGTAGAGCATCGTGCGGCCCGCGCGGTGCGGGCTTCCCAGAGGCGCGGGCCATTCGGCGAGCGCGCGGATCCACCTCTCCGTCATGCGCCCAACCGATCCCAGGACCTCCTCGGTGACCCACTCCGGATCGTCCTCGATCGTGTGGTAGAAGCGGTGCTCCCCGGCGCTCCAGATGCTCATTGCCGGAATCCCGGCGTTCCGGAACGGGGCGTGGTCGCTCGATTCCCCTCCCCAGGGACGCCCCGCGACGAGGCTCTCCGCCGCGGACGGCTCGAGAGACCCGCGGAAGTCGGCCCAGATCTCGGGGAAGTACGTGCCGCCGCCGATCCCCACCTTTCCGTCGCCGTGACCCTCCACGTCCAGGTTCATCATCGCGACGACCGCATCGAGGTCGATCGGCGGATCCGACACGAAGGCGCGCGAACCGAGAAGGCCCTGTTCCTCGGCGGCGAAAGCCGCGAACACGATCGTCCGCGCCGGCTTCCTTTCCGGCGCGGCGAAGGAGCGGGCGAGCTCCATCAACACCGCGGTCCCGGAGGCGTTGTCGTTGGCGCCGTTGTAGACGAGGCCGTCCCCCGTCGTCCCGAGATGATCCATGTGCGCCCCGACGAGGAGGATCTCGTTCCGGAGAACCGGGTCGGCGCCCCGCACGATCCCGACGACGTTTCGCGCCGAGCCGTTCTCCACCCGCTCGACATCGGCGCGGAGATGAACCCTCTTTCCCACGGCGAGCGGGAAGGGCGCTTTCGCCAGCTCGGACTCGTAGCGCTTCGCGTCGTAGCCGGTTCCCGCGAGAAAATGGCCGAACACGCGCGATCCGATCGCCGCGAGCGGCGCGTCCGGAGAGTACGCTCCCTCGTGCACCGCCCCGCCCGCCACCGCGCGATCCCCGCGGAGCCAGAGGACCCCCGCGGCCCCCCGGTGGAGCGCCTCCTCGAGTGTGGAATCGCGCGAGATCGCCGGTTCCCAGTCGTAGGCATCGTCCGGCGACTCGCGAAGGATCACGACGATCTTCCCGCGGATATCGATCCCGCCGTAGTCGTCCCGGCCACGCATCTCATTCGCGATCCCGTGGCCGGCGAGAACGACCTCCGCGGTGACGTCGCCGCTCCCCGAGTTCGTCGCCAGGACGAAATCATCGCCGTGAAGAAACGCGAGCGGGGCGCGAGGACCGTCGAGCAGCTCCAAGCCGCCCTCCCTCTCCTCGGTGACGAGCATCGGGAACTCGTGAAAGTGCCCGCCGCCCGCGCCGCCCCCATCGAGACCCCACGAGCGGAAACGGGCCGCGACGAACTCCTCGACCATCCGCCCCCCGGCGAGGCCGCTCTTTCTTCCCTGAAAGACGTCGGAGGCGATCGTGTCGACGATCGCCTTGGCGCGCGCGCCCTCGAAGGCGAGAGCCCGCGGCCCGGCGAGCGGAAGGAGCATCAGCGCGAGGAAGAGCGCTCTGCGAGGCACGGATCGAACCCTCCGTCGGGAAGAGGACGCGAGCTCCGGAGGCGGGCCCGGGGCGGCGTGTCGAGGCGGCCCCCGGGTTTCGCGGGGGAAGGGGACCGCGCGCCTCGTCGGGGTCCGGGGGCTCTACCGCGACACCTCCCGGATGTTCCCCTCCCGCAGACGGTAGAGCTTCCCGCAACAACACTCCACGCCCGGGTCCATCCGGCTGCCGCATTCGCAGACGAACCCGCGCTGGCGCGCCGGGTTCCCGAGGACGAGGACGTGGTCCGGAACGTCTCGGGTCACGACCGCGCCCGCGCCGATCATCGCGTTCCGCCCGATGACGACACCGCACACGATTGTCGCGTTCGCGCCGATCGAGGCGCCCTCCTTGATCAGCGTGGGGAGAAACTCGCCCGGAGTCTTCTTGCGCTTGCAGCGCGGGAGAAGATCGTTCGTCAGGACCGCGTTCGGGCCGACGAAGACATAGTCCTCGAGCGTCACTCTGTCCCAGACCGAAACGCCGTTCTTGATCGTGCAGTGATTCCCGATCACGGCGCCCGATTCGACGAAGCTCGTCTCGCCGATGTTGCACTCCTCGCCGACCACCGCCCCCTTCATCACGTGGGCGAACGCCCAGATCCGCGTTCCCTTGCCGACCCGGTCCGACTCGCAGAGCCCTTTCTCGTGAACGAAGACACCCTCTGGCATGAACAGATCTCCCCGGTGAAGGAAATTGACACGTGCTCCGCGTAGTCTAGCGCCGACCGGATCCCTGCGCCAAGCCCGGATCGCGCGGGCCGCCGACGTCGCCGACGGGGCATCGAGCCGCCTACTCGACGTAGCCGAGGGACTTCAGCTCCTCGATCGTCTCCTCGTCGAGCGCACGCCGGACGGCGGGCCCCTTCCCCCCGTGGAGGACGATCCACGCCTCGATCTCGCGCCGCATGCGGGCCGCCCTCTCCGGCTCACTGTCGATCAGGTTCGTCGTCTCTCCCGGGTCGCCCTCGAGATCGAAGAGGAAGTCCGGCTCCTCGGGCGAGTAGACGTACTTGTATCCGTCCCGCACGAGAGCCCTCCGGTCCGGGCCGTAGATGATCGCCTCGGCGATCGCCGCGCGGTCCCCCTTCTCCTCCCCCTCGAGGAGGGGCACGAGCGACCTCCCCTCGCAGCCGGCCGGGGGCTCGATCCCCGCGAGGTCGAGGATCGTGGGGGCGAGATCGATCGCGCGGACCCTTGCCGGAACGATCATTCCGCGCGGCACGCCCGGGCCGCGCAGGGCGAGAAGAAGGCGAAGCTGCTCGTCGAACAGCGTGTGGCCGTGGCCGACGCCGAACATCCCGCGCGGGTCGCGGTAGCTCGCCGCCTGCACCTCCGCGTGGTCCCAGAACTCCTCCCCGTGGTCGCTGACGATCACGACGAGCGTGTTCTCCGCGAGGTTCTCCGCGTCGAGCCGGGCAAGCACGCGCCCGATCTCCCCGTCCATGTAGCGGATGCAGCCGTCGTAGATCGCCATCTTGTGCTCGCGAAAATCCGAGAACGCCTTCTCGGTCAGTCCTTCGCCCGTCGTGTACCGCCACTCCCACTTCTCCTCGTTCGTGTGCGCGCGGCCGGTGGACGTCGGGAAGACCCGTTCGTACGGCGGCGGCGGCACGTTCGGCATGTGCGCGTCGTTGAAGTGGAGGAAGGCGAAGAAGGGCCCGCCTGCGTTCGCGCCGAGCCACGAGAGAAGCGCGTCGGCCGTCGCCGCGGCCGGACGGAGCTCGACGCGGCAGTGGTCGTAGCCCTGCTCGAGCCCGAAGCGGAGATACGTGTTCGCCGCCTCGCACCCGGTGGCGTAGCCGCTGTTCTTGAAGATCTCCGCGAGGGTCGCGTGGCGGCTCGCGACGAAGGGGACATGATCGCGGCGGAGAAGCCTCTCCTCGGTCCCGATGTACGCGCCGTGGGTCGAGGGATAAAGCCCGGTCAGCATCGAGGCGAACGAGGAGAGGGTCCACGGCGCCTGCGAGACGGTCTCGACGAAGACGGTTCCCTCTCGCGCGAGGCGGGTGATGTGCGGGGAAGTCTCCCTCGGGTACCCCGCAACGGTCAGATGGTCCTCCCGGGTCGTGTCGAGGGCGATGAGAAGGACGTTCGGGCGGCCCTCCGCCGGCGGGCGGAGTGCCGTCGCCCCGCCGAGTACGAGAAGGACAACAGAGAGGGAAAGCACGGCGAGACGCCCGGAGAGGAGACGCGACCGCCGGCCTCCGCCGACCCCGGCGAGAATCCGCGCCACACGGGCGAAGAGGACCGCGTGAAACGCGACGAGAAGAAGAACCGCGGCGTTCGCCGCGAGAGCGGGGACGGTCTTCGACGGGGGGGGAAGGGGGGGGGCGTTCCGAAGCTCTTTCCAGAATCCGGCCAGCGGATACCGATTCAATTGATACCCAAAGTAGAGGAGGGCGGAGACCGCCGCCGCGGCGACCAGGAGAAGAAGGACGCTTGCGCGCCTTCTCTCCGGGACCCACCGGAGGAGGAGAAGCAGAAAGCCGAACAGGACAGCGCCGGCGAGAAAAGGGACAAGGAGGGAGCGAAAGGTCTCCGCTCCGCTCCAGAGGATCAGGTAGAGGTGGCCATGTCCCGCGTACCCCTGCCGGACCGCCTCGACGACCCACAGGACGGACCCCGCGATCGCCCATCCGACCGCGCCGAGCCCGAGGGAGCGGAGAAGGACCGTGACGGGATGATCTCCGTTGCCGCGCATCGCCTCATGCTAGCAGGGTGGAACCGTGAGAGAAAGGCCGACCGTCGCGCGGAAAGCCGGAAGGAGGTTATGAAACCGATTCTAGCGAAGAAGGTGAACCCGCCGGGCCTCCGCACCCCAGGGCGTCTCCATCCGGCAGAAGTAGACCCCGGAGCCCACCTCCGCTCCGGAACGGTCCGTGCCGTTCCAGGTCGCTTCGTGGGAACCGGGGAAGAGGCTCGCGTCCAGGAGCGTCGATACGATCCGGCCCGCCACGTCGTGGATCCGAAGCGTGACCGGACCCGCTTCGAGAATCGTGAAGGGGAACGTCACCTTGGGGTTCATCGGGTTCGGCCGGCCCGGCGCCAGAAGAAACCGGGGAGAAAACGCGGGGGGACCCTGTCCGACATCGGTGGACGGATCGGCGGCTTGAAGAGACACCTCGTTCGACCACCCGCTCTCCACTCCCAGCGAGTCGTAGGCGACGACGACCACATGGACCCACGGGCCGACCGGGAGGCCGTGCAGGGGGGCGGACACGGTGAGGGAGTCGTTCCATCCCTCCACCGGGTCCTCGACGGTCACGTGGAACTGGCGCACGTACTCCGCGATCTCGCCGAAAGGCGCGACCCAGACGTTCCCGTCGGCGACGATCTCGTCGAGCACCCAGTCGACGTGGGCCGAGTCCCAGTCCGCGAGCGTGTGGGCCAGGTAGAGCATCGCCCACTCGCGGTCCCTCTTCCACGTGTCGATCCGCTCCCGGATCCGCGCCCGCGACCAGGCCTCGGATGAGTCGTTCGGGGGCTGGCCCCAGGTCATCGGCGCCTGGTACAGGCTGACCTGGTTGAGGTAGCTGTAGGAGACCGGGCAGTACCCCGGATACGTTCCCACCGGGGTCCCGTTCCTCGCGCCGAGGAACCCGGTCTCCATAACCGCGTTCATCTCGCGTTGGTCGTGCGCGTGCCGCGGGTACGCGAAGGATCGGCAACGGTACGACGAGTCGGTGATCACGGTCTCGAGATAGTCTCTCGATGTCGTGAGCTCGTTCATCATCGCGAGCGAGTCGCACCCTTTCTCCGTCAGCGCCTGGAACGGGGCCGGACGGATGTCCGCGAGGGAGACCGGCACCAGGTACTTCGATTCGCAGTACTCCAGCCGGCACGGGTAGTAGTCGAGAACGCACTCGTAGTCCGGGTCGGCGTCGATCGAGTCGACCAGATCCGCGATGTACCGCACCGAGGTGTCGAGCAGCGAGAACTGCAGATCAGGGCCGCCGCCGCCGATCGTCGTCCGCAGGCTGTCCTCTCCGATTTCCAGGAAGCAGACGCCCGCCGGCCCGACGTACTGGATGGTGAAGGCGGTGTTCCGGATGAGAACCTGATGGTTGTAGGTGTGCGACCCGACCTCGTGGCCGTGATCGTTCAGGGTCGCCAGATCCCCCGGGCCGAGATACCCGGCTGTTCCGATCCGCGAGGGGATCACGAAGGCGGTGAAGCCCCGGTCGTGCCGGTCGAACACGCTCATCCAGACGAGGTTGTCGTCGAACCCGTCGTCGGTGGTGAAGCTGAACGCCGCGTCGTGGCCGTTCCAGTGGGTCATCTGGGGATGGACGCCCGGAGTGAGAGAATACTTGAGACGATATCCTTTGAGGGCGGGGTCAGAAACCGCGTCCCAGCGAAGACGGGCCCACCCTTCGCGGGTCTCGACGACCTGGAGGTTCTGGGGCGCCGGAACGGCCGGCGCGGCGCCCGGGGGATGGAGAAGGGAGATAAGGCACGCGAGGGCGAGAAAACGCATGATTTCCCGTTCCGATCCGCTCGTGAATCCGTTGAAACCCGGTTTGCCCGCCCGGTTGCGAGCCGACGGTTGCATAAGGATAACACGAGAAGGCGCCCGGATCAAGCCGGAGGGGCCCGAATGCCGCCAGCCGAGGCGGAACCCTGCACAGGAAAAGGGGATGCGGCCCCGCGTTCCCCGCCCTCGGGCCGAGGCCGCCCGCTGTCCGGGACCTCCCCCCCTACATCTCTTCCTCCAGCTTCGTCTCGACGCTACGGATTTTGTCGGTCATTGACTGGTCCCTGTCGGTGCGGGTGCCGGCCTTGATCACCGTGCCGACCCGGGGGGCTCCCATCCCATGGACCACCTCGTGGCACCTCTTGATCGCGGCGAACACCGCGTCCCACTCCCCTTCGACGTTCGTGCCGTACGCGTGTAGCCGGTGCGCGAGCCCCGCTTCGCCGAGCACCTTCTCGCACGCGGCGACGTACTTCGAGACCGAGACCCCCACGCCGAGCGGCGTGACGCTGAAATCGGCGATCACCCACATAGTGCGTCTCCCTTCGCTTCCAGCCTCGGAACCGGAT
>JBDRFQ010000411.1:0-12517 GCA_043818685.1 Candidatus Eiseniibacteriota bacterium | reverse complement strand
CGACCTCGACCTTCTCTCGAGGGGCGGCTCGGTCCGCGTCGATCTGAACGGCGAGACACTCTTCGGCTGGTCGGGCGATGGGCCGGCGCCTGGGCGTTTCGGGATTTCGGTCGGTCCCGGCTGCGATCTCGCCGTCGACGAGGTCGCGATCTTCACGCCCGCCGCGGAGGCGCCCTTCGACACGGCGGCGGCAGCGGCGATCTGGGACGAGATCGCGATGCTCGCCGAGCAGCGCGCGCTCGCAACCAAGACGGACCGCCTCCGCGATCTCTTCCTTCTCGCCCCGTCGCTCCCCGGTGTTCTCGATCTTCTCTTTCGGGACGCGGTGCGCGCGGAGGACACGGAGACCGCGCTTGCCGCGGCGGACGCTCTCGCCGGGATGTCGGAGCCCGGATCGGACGAGGAGAAGCTCCGCATCATCGCCCTCCTCCTCCTCCGGCGGTGGGACGACGCCCGCGGGGAGCTCGCGCGCTTCCGCGCCCTCCGTCCGGACGACCCCTTCGGCCTCGAAAACACGCTCCTCCTGCTCGATCGGACGTACGAGCACGAGCGGCTGGTCCGCGAGTACCGCGCCGCGGTCGCGGGCGTCGAGCCTCTCCGCGCCGCCGGGCACGGTGTTGCCGCGTGGGCGTACTTCCGCACGCGCATCATCGACCACGCAATCGAGGCGCTCCGTCTCGCGAGCCGGCTCGGCCCCGGGCGGATCGATCTCCTTCTCGTGGAGGGAGACCTTCTCCGCTCGCAGGGAGACCTCGCCGCCGCGATGGACCGGTACGAAGAGGTCCTCTCGAGCGGCCTCTCCCCCGTCCCGGAGGGGAATGTCCTCGCGCGCAAGGCGCTGGTCTTCTTCGAGCGGGCCGAGTACCGGGCGGCGGCGGAAGTCCTCTCCTCGCTTCGCGAGACGGACGATCCGAGGGCGAGGCGGGCGCGCGCGATTCTGGAGGCGTTCGCGCTCTATCGCAGCGGGCGCGAGGCGGGCGCACAAGGACGCCCGGAGATCGAGCGCGCCGGGGAGCTCGCCGGGGAGATGATCGCGGATCCGCCGGAGCGGGGCGATGCGATCCTCTTCGATCTGCTCGGGAGGATTCGCACGGCGCTCGCCCTTCTCGACTTCCAGGAGGGGGAGAGCTATCCCGCCTATCGCGAGAAGACCAGGCGGGCGCTCGATCTCTTCGCGGCAGCCGCGCGCCTCGACCCCTCGTTCGTTCCTCCGGGCCCGGAGGACGAAGCGATCCCGGACCTGGATCCGGCCCGGTTCCGCTATCTTCTGCAGGGCGCATTCCGGGACGACCACCCCGTCGGGGGCTTCGTCGAGAACCCCTCGCGCTGGACCGCCTGGTCGCTCGCGGACCGGAGGGCGGACCTCGCGGAGCGGGAGCTCGGCCTCCGATTCAAGAAGCGCTGAGCGGCAGGACGCGCCCGCGGCGATCGGGAGCCGGAAGCGCGGGAAGAGCTCTGCACATGAACGATCGTGCCCTTCTCGTTTTCGATCTCGACGGGACGCTCTTTCGGGGGGACGAGGCGACCGTCTCCGCGGTGTGGGAGACGCTCGAGCGGATCGGCGTCGACCGCCCCGGCGCCCGGGAGATCTGCTCCTACTTCGGGAAGCCGATCCACGAGTTCCACGCGTGGCTCCGCACGCTCGCCCCGGGGCGGGACATCGAGAAGGCCCTCGCGGAGATCGAGAGGCGCGAGGTGGAGCTCGTTCCCTCGAAGGGAAGGCTCTTTCCGGGCGTTCCGGAGGTGCTGGGTCTTTTCGTGGATGAAGGGTTTCGGATGGCGATCTGCTCGAACGGGCGCGATCCCTACGTGAAGACGGTCCTGGAGAGCAAGGGGATCGCGCGCTTCTTCGGCGGGGTGCGTCTTCGCGAGATCGAGGCGGAGAACAAGACGATCATGGTGCGCGATCTTCTCTCGCGCGTACCGGTCCGTCCTGTCGTCGTGATCGGCGACCGGAGGGACGACGTGGAGGCGGGGCGAGCGAACGGCGCGCGCACGATCGGCTGCGCGTACGGATTCGGCGGGCGCGAGGAGATCGGGGGCGCCGACGCGATCGTGGACAGCGCGGCGGAGATACCGGCCGCGGTTCGGCGGGTCCTCGGCCGGGCCGGCGGCGATTGACGGGGCGGGGGCGCGGCGGAAAGCGGGCTCGCCGGGCGGGCGAGCGTCAATCCTCCTTCGGAAACTGCTCTTTCAGCCTTCGAAAACGCGAGACGTAGATCTTGTCGAAGAGGTCGACCCGGTCGGGGAGGATCTCCGCGCATCGGCGGCGGAGGTTCGCGATCTCGATCTCGACGTCTACATCGGGGAGGTCGCCGTGAAGGATGAGGTTCACGATCCGGTCCGCGCCCCGGCGAAGCTCTTCCGCCGCCTCCTCGTGGGGCGGGCCGCCTCCCTCGTCGAGGCGCACAGTGAAGAGAACCTCTCCGCACTCGCAGAAGAGGGCGGGGTCCGGCCCGCCAGCGGTGACCGCGTGCTCTCTTCCGCATCGGGGGCAGGTCAGGACCAACGATCGGCTCCTTCCGATATTCCGTCTTCAATGTAGCAAAGAGCGGGGGGCGGGTCCCGCGAGAGGGGAAAGCCTATTTCTTCTTGAAAATCGCGCGCCAGCCGGTGCGCGGGGTCATGAAGGGGCGGCGGAGCTTGCTCACGCTCCCCGCCTGCTCGGTAATGTAGAAGGCGCTCGGGTCGACGTCGAGGACGATCGGGACGAGGCGTTTCAGGTCTCTTCTCCTGCAGACGATGTAGAGCTCCGTGACCGGTCCCGCCATCCCCTGGCCGACGAAGGTCGTCACCGGAAACCCCGCGGCCCGGACCGCTACCGCCATCTCCTCGCCGTGCTCCGGCGTGATCACGCGGAAGACCGTGTGGCCGAAGGCGAGCCGCCGCTCGATCTTGATCCCGACGACGTTGCCGGTCGAGAAGCCGAAGGCGTAGAAAACGCCGAGGATCGGCTGCTCCATGACCTTGTTCACGACCGCGGCCACGACGGCGAGCCAGACGCTCACCTCGATCAGCCCGAGGAAAAAGGCGTTGCGTGTCTTCCCCTGCACGATGCTGATCGTCCGCATCGTCCCGACGGAGACATCGAGCACGCGGGCGAAGAAGACGACCACGCCGAGAAGAAGCGTGGTCCAGTCGAGCCCGAGGCTCATGCGCTACTCTTTCCTGTAATACGGTGTAATTGGTACCTGCCTAATTTGGTGACAGGCTACGAATTTCCGACTCGCGAATTCCCCCAGTCATTGCTTGGCGACGAGTTCGGAACCCCGTAGCCTGGCACCGAATTACGATTGCCCGTGGCGTTTCATCACCTCGCGCCACGCCTCTTCGCTCATCACCTCGGACTGCTCGACGAGCATGACCGGGATTCCGTCGCGCACCGGGTAGCGGCGTCTGGTCTTCGCGTCGGTCGAGACGAGCCAGTCCCCGTCCTCGACGACGGGCGCCTTCGTCTCCGGGCAGGCGAGAATTTCGAGAAAGTCCTTTGGGAGCCCCATCTCCCCCTCCTTGTCGTGATCGTCCGGCGCCCGCCTCAGTACGCGCGCGCGATGTACACGCGCTGCTTCGAGGGGTTGCCGCTCCGGACGCACCGCCCGGGCTCCGCCCCCCCCTCGAAGGGGATGCACCGGATCGTCGCCTTCGTCTCTTCCTTGATCGTCGCCTCGGTCTCGGGAGTGCCGTCCCAGTGGGCGAACGCGAAGCCCCCCTTCTCGACGATCTTCTTGAGCTCCTCGTAGTCGTCCACGACGTGCGTGTGCTCGTCGCGGAACTTGCGCGCCCGCTCGAAGAGAGCGCTCTGGATCTCCTCGAGCTTCCCGGGGATGAGGGCGATCGCCTCCTCCATCGGAACCGCCGCCTTCTCGGGCGTGTCGCGCCGCGCGAGAACCACCTGCGACTTCGCCACATCCTTCGGCCCGATCTAGATCCGGAGCGGCACCCCCTTCTGCTCCCACTCCGCGAACTTCCAGCCCGGCTTGTGCTGATCGCGCGCGTCGATGTGGACGCGCACGCCGGGCGCGAGCCTCTTCTTCAGCGTCTCGGCCGCCTGGTAGACCGCGGCGCGATCCTCGTCGGAGGAGTAGATCGGAACGACGACCGTCTGGATCGGCGCGATCCGCGGCGGAAGGATGAGGCCGTTGTCGTCCCCGTGCATCATGACGACCGCGCCGACGAGGCGCGTCGAGACTCCCCAGCTCGTGTTCCACGCGTGGCGCGTTTCGCCGTCCTTGTCCTGGAAGACGAGGTCGAACGCCTTCGCGAAGTTCTGGCCGAGGTTGTGGCTCGTTCCCGATTGGAGCGCCTTCCCGTCCTGCATCATCGCTTCGATGCAGTAGGTGCGGAGCGCGCCCGCGAAGCGCTCCGCCTCGCTCTTCAAGCCGGGGTAGACCGGGATGGCGAGGAAGTCCTCGGCGAAGACGCGGTAGACCTCGAGCATCTTCAGCGTCTCCTCCTCGGCCTCCTCGTAGGTGGCGTGGGCGGTGTGCCCCTCCTGCCAGAGGAACTCGAGCGTGCGGAGGAAGAGGCGTGGCCGCATCTCCCACCGAAACACGTTCGCCCACTGGTTGATCAAGATCGGAAGGTCGCGGTACGACATCACCCACTTCGCGTACATGTAGTAGATCACGGTCTCCGAGGTGGGGCGGAGGACGAGCGGCTCCTCGAGCTTCTTCCCGCCGCCGTGAGTGACGACGGCGCACTCCGGCGCGAACCCCTCCACGTGCTCCGCCTCCTTCTTCATGAAGCTCTCGGGGATCAGCGTGGGGAAGTAGGCGTTGACGTGCCCCGTCTCCTTGATCATCCGGTCGAGGTGGTCGCGCATGTTCTCCCAGAGGGCGAACCCGTACGGGCGGATCACCATGCATCCCTTGACGGGCGCGTGGTCCGCCAGCTCCGCCATCTGGACGACGTCCGTGTACCAGCGCGAATAGTCCTCGCTCATCGGGGTCACTTTCTGGGCCACCTCAGAATCCTCCATCTTGTTCGAAGCCCCGATTCTATCGCGCCGAGGGCGAGGGCGCAATGGGGGGCAGGCCCGGGCTGAGAGGGGGGGCGGTCACGTGATTCCCCGCCGGGGACCAGGCGTTTGACGGGTGCCTGTCCTCGCTCCAGAGAGCTTGCAGTAGAACGGGGGTCGCGAATAGAGTCCGACGAAGACCCGGCGCTCGGCGGGAATCGTCGAAATCCCATGACGGAACGGTCGGGGGATGAAAGATGCGAGCGAGGCTGGACGACAGGAGGGTGAGGCTGGGCGCGTTCGGGTGGCTGGAGAAGCAGGTTGCGGCGCATGGGGACGTGCTTCCGCGGACTCTTCTGCAAGAAGGGTTCGAGATCGACGGGGAGCGGGTGCCGCTCATCTCTCAGCAGGGGATCTTCAAGCCGCGCGTGCTCGCCGAGATCCCGATCTCGATCACGACGACCGTGCACGGTCCCTACAACGACCGGATGGAACCGGAGGGGATCATCCTCTACCGCTACCGCGGCACAGACCCCGAGCACCCGGACAACGCCGGGCTTCACAGGGCGATGTTCCTCCGGACGCCGCTCATCTATTTCTATGCGATCGCGCCCGGCCGGTACATGCCGGTCTGGCCTGTCTTCATCGAAGGGGACGACCCTGCCGCTCTGATGTTCCGCGTCGCCGTCGACGATCGGGCCTTTCTCGACGTGTACGCGAGGGCGGAATCGAATGGCCTCGCCGGTGGAGAGCCGAAGGACGAGGGGCGCCGGCAGTACGTGACGGCCGTCGTCCAGAGAAGGCTCCACCAGCGCGGCTTCCGCGAGCGCGTGCTCGATGCCTATCACCAGCAGTGTACCTTGTGCCGCCTGAAGCACGCGGAGCTTCTCGATGCGGCCCACATCATTCCGGACGGCGAGCCGGGCGGGGACCCGGTCGTCGAGAACGGCCTCGCGCTCTGCAAGCTGCACCACGCGGCGTTCGACGGCTTCTTTCTCGGCGTTCGGCCCGATTTCGTCATCGAGGTTCATCCGGCGATCCTCGCCGAAGAGGACGGCCCCATGCTGATCCACGGTCTTCAGGGGCTCCACGGCAGGGAGATCCTCCTGCCGCGCTCGACGAGGAACCGCCCGAGCGCGGATCGGCTCGAGATCCGGTACAGCCGCTTCTTGGAGAGGCGAGGACAAGCACCGGTTCTCTGATCGCGTGGTTTGTTTCCGGCTTTGTCGTGCCGCGAGCACCCGCCGGTGCGCTTGGCGTATGAACGGGGTTGTGGGGGCAAGAGATGCCGGCGAAGCGGATTGAAACCCTCGAGGTGAAGAGCCGCCGGGAGTGGAGGAGGTGGCTGAACAAGCACCACGACTCCACGCCCGAGATCTGGCTCGTGTTCTACAAGCGCCACACGGGCAGAACATCCGTCAGCTACAACGAAGCCGTCGAGGAGGCAATCTGCTTCGGGTGGATCGACAGCCTCGTGAGGCGCCTGGACGACGACCGCTACTCGCAGAAGTTCACCCCGCGGAGGCCCGGCAGCAGGTGGTCCACCCTCAACCGACGGCGTTACGCGGATCTCAGAGCGCGCGGGCTCCTGGCGGCGCCGGGATTGAAGCGCGCGCCGACCGGCCGGAGCGGCGATGCGCCGAGCCCGTCCGTGTCGGAGCTCCCGTCCTACATCGAGGAGATGCTGAAGACGGTGCCGCGCGCCTGGCGGTACTTCAAGCAGCTGGCGCCGTCGTATCAGCGGGCCTACGTCGGGTGGATCGAGTCGGCCAAGCGGGAAGTGACGAGGGAGAAGCGCCTTCGCGAAGCGCTTCGCCTCCTGGCGGCCGGAAGAAAGCTCGGCATGAAATGACGCGGGGCCGCGCGCGGATCTCCCGCGCGAGCGAGCAACTTGTTCTGGCTCCTTTAGTGTTCCCTCTCCTATAGTAAAGGCGGGCTTCGGTCGCCCCGGGGAGTGCGCCATGCGAAGCGCGTTCGTTCGGTATCTCCCGATCGCGGCGCTGATCGCCGCGGTTTCGGTGCTCCACTACGCGACCGATCCCTCGGCGCACCGCCTGCACGACATCTACCGCCGCCTCTACTACCTGCCGATCATCCTCGCCGCGTTCGCGGGGGGGATCCGCGGGGGGACCCTCGCCGCGATCGCGGTCTGCGTCGTCTACTGGCCCCACGCGTTCGGCCACTACACGCACGACCCCGGCCGCCCGGTGGAGAAGGTCCTCGAGATGGTCCTCTACGTCGTGGTCGGCGCGGTGACCGGGCTTCTCGTGAGCCGCGAGGCGGCGACGAAGGAGAGGCTCCGGAAGACCGCCGACTCCCTCGCCGCATCGCTTCGCGAAAAGGAGAGGATGGAGGAGGAGCTGATCCGCTCGGCGAAGCTCGCCGCGGTCGGCAAGCTCTCCGCCGGGCTCGCGCACGAGATCCGGAACCCGCTCACCTCGATCAAGGCCTCCGCCGAGCTTCTCGCGGACGACTTCCCGGCCGGCCACCCGAAGAGGGACCTTCTCGACACGCTCGTCAAGGAAACGGTCCGCCTGAACGGGGTCCTCACGCGCTTTCTCTCGTTCGCGAAGCCGCGGCCGATGGCGAAGAAGGAGCTCGACCCCGCCGAGGGGATCTCCGAGGTGATCGCGCTCCTCCGCGGTCGGAGGGAAGAGGACGGGGAGACGCCGATCCGTTTTCACGATCCGGACGGTCCCCTGCCCCGCGTCAAGGGGGACCCGGAGCAGATTCGACAGGTGCTTCTCAATGTTCTCCTCAATGCTCTTCAGGCGTCGGGGGAAGGGGGGCGTGTGGACGTTTTCGCTTCGCACATGAAGGATCCGGGCCGGATCGAGATCGTCGTGGAGGACGACGGGCCGGGGTTCGATGCGGACGCGATCGAGAACCTCTTCACTCCTTTCTACACGACGAAGGAGGGGGGAACGGGGCTCGGGCTCGCGATCTCTCACCGGATCGTCGAGTCGCACGGGGGGCGGATTCGCGTCTCGAACCGGGAGGAGGGAGGAGGGGCGCGGCTGGTGATCGAGCTGCCGGCGGCATGAAGACAGGTACGTTTCTCCATTTCTGTGTAGACTATTGTACAGGAGGTCCAGGGCCGGGCGCGGGAGCGGAGGAGCAACCCGTTGAGCCGCATTCTGTTGGTCGATGACGACAAGAGCCTGCGGGGGGTGCTCGCCTTCTCGCTCCGCGAGGACGGCCACGTCGTCGAGGAGGCCGCCGACGGGATCGAGGGACTCGAGCGCTTCCGCGAGGAACGCCCCGACCTCGTCATCGCCGACCTCAAGATGCCCCGCATGGACGGGATGAAGCTCCTCGCCGCGATCCGCGAGGAGGGGAGCGAGACCCCGGTTATCGTCCTCACGGCGTTCGGCAAGATCGAGCAGGCGGTGGAGGCGATGAAGCGGGGCGCCTTCCACTACCTCACCAAGCCGTACAACCGCGACGAGCTCCGCGTGGTCGTCCGGAACGCCCTCGAACGCTCGCGGCTCCTCGCGGAGAACCGGGCTCTCCGCACGCGCCTCGATCGGCGGGGCGGCGCCCCTCCCCTCGTCTTCGTCTCCGTGGCGATGCGTTCGATCGTCGAGACGATCGAACGGGTCGCGCCGACCGACGCGACCGTCCTCCTCACCGGAGAAAGCGGCACCGGCAAGGAGCTCCTCGCACGCCTCCTCCATCAGAGCTCGGACCGGAAGGAGAAGCCGCTCGTCGCGGTGAACTGCGGCGCGCTCCCGCGCGACCTCGTCGAGTCGGAGCTCTTCGGCCACAGGCGCGGCGCCTTCACCGGCGCGACGCGCGACAAGCCGGGGAAGTTCCAGGCCGCGTCGGGCGGAACGCTCTTCCTCGACGAGATCGGCGAGCTCCCGCTCGACCTCCAGTCGAAGCTCCTCCGCGTTCTCGATGCGGGAGAGGTGGACATGCTCGGCGGGGGCGGACCGGTCGAGGTCGATGTCCGCCTCGTCGCGGCGACGAACCGCGACCTCGAGAGGGCGGTTCGAGAGGGCACCTTCCGCGAGGATCTCTTCTATCGGCTCAACGTCATCCCGATCCGGGTGCCGGCTCTTCGCGAGCGGCCCGAGGACATCCCGGTTCTCTGGCGGCACTTCGTCGAGCAGTTCGCGGCGGGCCCGGCCGTCGCCACCGATCCGAACCTCCTCGCGCACCTCGCGCGCCTTCCGTGGAAGGGAAACGTCCGCGAGCTCGCGAACCTCTGCCAGAGGATGGTGCTCCTCCGAAAAGGGGACGCGCTCCGGCTCGCCGATCTCCCCGAGGAGGGGAGGGCGGAGACGACTCTCGAGAACGTCGCACATGAATCTCCCCTCCCGGCGTTCCGCGAGGGCCCTCTCCCCGAGGGCTCGCTCCCCCTCCGCGAGCTCGAGCGTGACGTGATCGAGAAGGCGCTCCGCAAGTTCGAAGGGAACAAGTCCCGCACGGCGAGGTACCTCGGCATCCCGCGCCACATCCTCCTCTACCGGATCCGGAAGTACGGGATCGGCGCAGAACCGTAGAATAATCTCCGTTGTATAGAGAATAGTGCCCACCTTGTGGTGGGGATTTCTCTTCAATCGCAAACCCACGGCGCCGGCTCAGTCCACGCAACTCATTGTCTAGTAATCGATTATGGCTGAAACCCCTGCCGGGCTTCCTCCCGGCACGAAGCCTGCCATGAAGAAAGCGCAGCCGGCGGGCGGATGGACCGCACGCCGCGGGTTTCATGGAGGCTAACCGGTGTACGGCATGAGAAGAGCGTGGTTCGCATCGACCGCCGCCTGGCTTCTCCTCTTCGCGGGAGGAGCGGGTGCGGCGCCTTCCGGCGCGCCGGTGAACCCGGACGAAGCCCTCACCTCCCTCCTCATCGAGGCGCTCCGCTCGAGCCCGGCCATCGCCGCAAGCGATGAGACCGCGCGCGGCGCGCACCTGGCCGCATCCGCCGCGGATCGCCTCCCCGACCCGACCGTCGGCCTCATGGTCTCCCCGGTCGCCGTTGAAACCCGGGGCGGGCCGCAGCGCGGGCGCGTCTCGGTCGAGCAGGCATTCCCCTTCTTTGGGAAGAGGGGCCTCCGCAGGGAGGCGGCCGAGTCCGACGCGCGAATCCAAGACGAGCGGAGCCGCGCCGTCTCGGCGGACATCATTTTACGAACAAAAGAAATCTTCTGGGATGTGTACCGGATCGATCGCGCGATCGAGATCGCACGGATCGAGGAGCGGCTCCTCGCGGACATCGTCTCGGCGGCGCGTGCGAGATACGAAACGGGCGGGGGGAGCCAGTCCGGCCTCCTCCAGGCGCAACTCATGCGGGGCCGCGTCCAGGACCGGCTTCTCACCTTCGAGGGAGCGCGCCGGGCGGCGGAGCAGGCGATCGGGGGCATCGCCGGAACCCGCGCCCAGATCCCGCCTCTCGCGGTTCTCGCGTTCTCTCCGCCGAGCATCGACCGGGAGGCTCTTCTCGATCGCGCCCGTCGTGCGAGCCCGGAAACCGCGGCGGCCGAGGAAGCGGTCCGCAAAGCCCGCTTCTCGCTCGATCTGGCCGCGAAGGAGTTCTACCCGGACTTCGCCCTTTCCGCGACGTGGGCGGAGGTCGGGGCGAGCGACATGCCGGGCGAGTTCAACGGCAGGGACTCCTGGACGCTCGGCGCGATGGTCAAGGTTCCCCTTTTCCGGGGGGACGCCCGCGACCGGCGGGACGCGGCGGCTGCGTCTCTCCGCGCGGCGGAAGAAGGGTTGGCGGACCGGCGAGCCCGCTCCGAGGCGAACGCGGCGGACGCGATCGAGCGCATGGAGGCGGCCGCCCGATCGATCGAGTGGCACCGGGGCGGCCTCATCCCGCAGGCGGAGAGCGCTTTCCGTTCGTCGATGGCCGCCTACTCCACCGGCGAGCTCGAGTTTGCCGACCTCATCCTGGCGGAGAAGGCGCTCCTCGAGGTGCAGCTCGGCTTCCACGAGGCGATCGCCCGTCACGAGCAGCTCGTCGCGAGGATCGACCGTCTCGTCGGTTCGGCGGACGAGAGAACACTGTTTACGGTGCGGGATGCCGCAAGAAGCGCGGCCGGGCCGCAACAAGAGGAATAGCCGATCATGAACGCGAACTTCACATCGAGCCGAACGATCGGGCTGGCGGCCGCGGGGATTCTCCTCTTCGTCGTCGGGCTCGGTGCCGGGCACCTCCTCACGCGGGACCCGGGCGATCACGCCCGCGACCAGGCCGCCGCCGCGGAGACGGGCAACAAGCAGCTCTACACCTGCGGCATGCACCCGAACGTGATCCAGGAGGGGCCGGGGATCTGCCCGATCTGCAACATGGACCTCGTTCCGGTCCGAAAGGAGACAGGCGGCGGGACCGGGAAGGAGAGGAAGATCAAGTACTGGGTCGCGCCGATGGACCCCGCGTACATCTCGGACAAGCCGGGCAAGTCCCCGATGGGGATGGACCTCGTCCCGGTGTACGAAGACGAGGCGGAGTCGGGGCGCGCGATCACGATCGACCCGGCGGTCGTTCGGAACATCGGGGTCCGCACCGCGCATGTCGAGCGCGGGCCTCTCAAGAAGACGATTCGCGCGACCGGTCTCGTTGCCGAGGACGAGACGCGCGTCGGGACCGTGAGCCTCAAGATCGAAGGGTGGATCGAGAAGGTCTATGTCGACGAGACCGGCCAGGCCGTGAGGAAAGGCGATCCTCTCGTCGAGATCGACTCGCCCCGGCTCGCGAACACGCAGCAGGAGTATCTCATCGCGCTCGACAACCTCCGCCACCTCGAGCAGGGCGCCCCGGCGGAGATCGTGAACGCCGCGAGGGAGACGCTCGAGTCAACACGCCGCCGCCTTCTTTACTGGAGCAGTACGGACGAGCAGGTCGCCGATCTCGAGAGAACGCGCGAGGTCGGGAGGACGATGACCCTCCGCTCCCCGTTCAGCGGCGTCGTCACGATGAAGAACGTCCTGCCGGGGGCGCGCGTCGCGCCCGGGATGGACATCTATCACATCGCGGACCTCGGCGTCGTTTGGGTGCAGGCGTCGGTCTTCGACGCCGACCTCCCGTTCGTCTCCCTCGGACAGCCGGCGGCGATGACCCTTTCGTTCCTTCCGGGGCGCGCGTTCGAGGGGAAGGTGGCGTTTCTCTCTCCGGTCCTCGATCCGATGACGCGCGACCTCAAGATCCGTCTCGAGTTCCCGAACGAGAAGGGCGACCTCAAGCCCGGGATGTACGCCGACGTGAGGATCGAATCGGTCCTCGACGAGGACGCGGTTCTCGTCCCCGCGGAGGCGGTGATCCGCTCCGGCAAGCGCGACGTCGTCTTCGTCGCCCGCGGCGAGGGGCGCTTCATGCCGGCCGAGGTCCGTCTCGGCCCGAGCGGGTCGGGGGGCGTGACGCAGGTCCTCGACGGCGTTCTCCCCGGCGAGCGGGTGGTGACGAGCGCACAGTTTCTCCTCGACTCAGAGTCCTCCTTCCGGGAAGCGGTGAAGAAGATGATGGAGGGATCGGCGGCCGCGTCTCGGACCGCCGCAGTCGATCACCCCAGCCACGCGGAGTCACCCGCCGCGTCTGGCGCTTCCGGCGATCTC
>JBDRFQ010000410.1:0-25443 GCA_043818685.1 Candidatus Eiseniibacteriota bacterium | reverse complement strand
GGCGCGCGCGAGCCCGACCCTCTTCTTCATGCCGCCCGAGAGCTCGGACGGTTTCTTGCGTGCGGCGTGCTCCATGCCGACCTTCCGGAGGCTTTCAGCGACGCGCTCCGCGATCTCCTTCTCGGCGAGCTTCGTGTGCTCGACGAGGCCCAGGCCGACGTTCTCCGCGACGGTGAGCGAGTCGAACAGCGCCGCGCCCTGGAAGAGCATACCAAACTTCTTCCTCATCTCATAAATGGAATCCGAGTTCATCTGGGTGATGTCCTCTCCGTCGATCCGAATCGAACCCCGGTCGGGGAGAATCAGGCCGATGATGTGCTTCAAGAGCACGCTCTTCCCGCAGCCGCTCGGTCCGATGATCACGAGAGACTCGCCGCGGTAGACGTCGAGATCCACGCCGCGGAGCACCGCCTGGGCGCCGAACGACTTCTCCACTCCGCGAAGCGCGATGACGACGTCCCGCGTCACGGCCTCACTCCGTGGCGCTCCAGAAAGCGCCGCAGGCTGTCCGCCGGAAGGGCGATCCCGAGGCCGGACCGCCCGGCAAGCTCCGGCGGAATCGACTCGACGAAATCAAGAACGTCCTCGTTCGATCCCACGAGCCCGGGAACGTGAACGTGCGACTTCAGCATCCCGACCACCTTGCCGTTCGAGACCCGGAAGAGGGGGCTCCCGCTGTGCCCGAGCGAGACCGACGCGTCGATCTGAACGATCGGAATGCGCCGCCCCCCCTTCGCCACGCGCCACCTCGGAAGCGCCGACACGTGGCCGAAGTTCACGCTCGGCTCGAGGTCCGCGTTCACCGTGTAGCCCATGGGGAAGCCGGCGAAGAGCACGCTCTCGCCGGCGCGGATCCCCTTCGCGGAGCCGAGCGGCGCGGGAGGAACACCCGACTCCTCCGCCTCGAGGAGCGCGGCGTCGAGGGCCGGCTCCGAGGCGACGATGCGCGCCGCGATGTTCCGCTCCCCCTCCGGCGACGGAATCGCGATCGTCACCTCCTCCCTACCCCGCACGACATGCGCGCAGGTGAGGAAGTGCCCGCTCCCGTCGACGGCGAAGGCCGTTCCGTAGTTCGCGACCCCCCGGTCGTCCTGATACCAAACGAGAACGACCGACGAGGCGGCCCGCCCGGCGAGGGGCACGAGGCGGTCGCGGGAGGGGAGCGAAACGCAGAGAAGAAAGAGACCGAGCGCCGAGAGGAAGAGGACCCTCGCCTTCCATCTCCCCGCGTTTCGTTCCCCGTTCAAAGCCCCCTACCCCGCGAACACGAACCCGAAGAGCAGTTCGGCCAGAATATAGTCGGAGATGAGAATGAGAAGGCACGAGGAGACGACCGCGCGGGTCGCCGCCTGCCCCACACCCTCGGCGCCCCCCTCCGTGCGCAGGCCGTAGTAACATCCCATGAGCGCGATGATCCCGCCGAAGATCACCGACTTGATCAGACCGCCCCACACATCGTCCATCACGAAGAACAGCTTGAGGCCGAGGGCGAACGTCTGGGCGGACATCCCGATCGAGTAGACCGCGGCGAGCAGGCCGCCCACGATCGCGAGAACGTCGGCGAAGACCACGACCACCGGAATCATCACGACCCCCGCGATGAACCGCGGGAGCACCAGATACCGGATCGAGTCGATCGCGAGCGCCTCGAGAGCGTCGATCTGCTCGGTCACCTTCATCGTCCCGATCTCGGCGGCGATGGAGGCTCCGACTCGCCCCCCGACGACCAGACCGGTGAGAACGGGCCCGAGCTCGATGATGACCGACTTCCCCACGACCGACCCGACATAGCGGAGCGGAATCCAGTCCTGAAACTGATACGCCGCCTGGATCGCCGCGACGGTCCCCGTGAAGAACGAGGTCACGACCACGAGCGGCATCGAGCGAATCCCCATCTCCATCATCTGGGCGAGGGTGAGCCTTCCGACCTTGTGGAGCTCGGGGAAGGAACGGAGGATGCGGGCGAGGAGAAGGGAGATGTCGCCGAGCTCGGTAACGGCGCCCACCACGCGCGCGCCGACTCTGCTGATCGCACCGGCCAAGCGCTACGCCTCCCCGGCTTCGCCGAATTCCCCGCCCGCCTCTTCCTCGACGGGCGTGCCGACCGCCTGGCGGGGAGAGAGGCTCGCGAAGCGCGTGTAGCTCTTGATGAACGTGAGGTCGACGGTGCCGAGCGGTCCGTTCCTCTGCTTTCCGATGATGATCTCAGCCTTCCCCTCGTTCTCCGGGATCTTCTCGTACATCTCGGGCCGATAAAGAAAGAGCACCACGTCGGCGTCTTGCTCAATCGCTCCGGACTCGCGCAGGTCGGAGAGAACGGGGCGATGCGCGCCGGCCCGCGCCTCCACGGCGCGAGAGAGCTGCGAGAGGGCGATCACGGGCACGCTGAGCTCCTTCGCGAGCGCCTTGAGGGAGCGCGAGATCAGCGAGATCTCCTGCTGGCGGTTCTCCGCCTGCCCCGTCGCGTGAATGAGCTGGAGGTAATCGACGATGATGAGCGCGAGGGTCGTCTCCTTGTGGAGGCGCCGCGCGCGGGATCGCATCTCGAGGATCGTGAGGCTCGCGCTGTCGTCGATGTAGATCGGCGCGCCCGAGAGGAGGCTCGCGGCGGTGGTCAGGTTCGGCCAGTCCCTCTGCGGAACGTACCCGGTGCGAAGCGCGTGGCTGTCGACGCGCGCCTCCGAACAGAGAAGACGCTGGACGAGGTTCTCCCGCGACATCTCGAGGCTGAAGACCCCCACGGGGAGCTTCGAGTCGATCGCCACGTTCTGCGCGATGTTGAGACAAAAGGAGGTCTTTCCCATCGAGGGCCGGCTCGCGACGATGATGAGGTCCCCCTTCTGGAAGCCGGAGAGGAGCGCGTCGAGATCGGGGAAGCCGGACTGCACGCCGAGATGCGAGCGGCCCCCGTCCGCCATCGCCTTCGCCTCGTCGTACACGGGCTTCACGACCGCCCGGATCGGAAGGAAGCCGCGCGTGATCTGCGACTCGGAAATATCGAAGATCGACTGCTCCGCCCGGTCGAGCAGGTCCTTCACGTCCTCGGATCCCTCGTATGCCCTCTGGACGATCCCCGTCCCCGCGTGGATCATGCCCCGGAGAAGGGACTTCTCCAGAACGAGCCCCGCGTGATACCCCACGTTCGCCGACGTCGCCACCTCGTCGAGCAGCGAGGAGATGTAGAGACGCCCACCCGCTCCCTCGAGGCTCCCCAGACGCGCCATCTCGTCCACCACGGTGATGACGTCGATCGCCTCGCTCCGCTCGTAGAGAGAGACCATCGCGGCGAAGATCTTCCGGTGGGCATCCCGATAGAACGACTCGTCGGTCAAGATGTCGAGGACGCGGTTGATCGCCTCCCCGTCGAGCAGGACGGCGCCGAGCACCGCCCGTTCCGCCTCAACCGCCTGCGGGGGAACACGGTCGTACGAATCGGTGCTGCTCCTGCCGGAGACCTTTTTCCTGGCGGACGGCACGGCTAGGCCTCCTCGAGCGGGCGGATCCCCCGGTATGCGTCCCGCAGGGCCTGGAAGTCCTCCCAAACAGGACGCTTGAAAGATGAATTATGTAGGCAGGCGGAGGGATGGTAGGTGCAGATGAGCCTCCTCCCCTCCCAGTCGTGCCAGACTCCCCTCAGACGGCCGATCGGTTCCGGCCGCCCGAGGAGGGTTTGGGCCGCGTGCCTGCCGAGCGCGCAGAGGACCTTCGGGTTCACGATTTCGATCTGCCTCCGGAGAACCGGTGAGCAGGTGAGGATCTCGTCGATTTCCGGGTCCCGGTTCCGGGGCGGACGGCACTTCACGACGTTCGTGATGTACACCTCGTCGCGCGCAATACCGGCCGCCGCGAGAATCTTGTCGAGGAGCCTCCCGGCCGCTCCGACGAACGGAACCCCGGCGGCGTCCTCATCCGCACCCGGCCCCTCGCCGACGAACATGAGGTCCGCGCTCGGGTCACCGCTTCCGAAAACGAGCTTGCCACGGTTTTCGTGAAGACCGCAGAGCTCGCACCCGTCGATCTCCTCCCGAAGAGCGGCAAGGCTCTCGGCGGCGGGCGCCCCGGCGTCCTCCCCGATCGCCTCTTCCTCCGGCGCCTCGACGCGCGGGAGGATCGGATCGGGAAACCCGAACTCTCTCTGCTGGGCGAGGTACCGCCGCAGGAGTTCGATCGCCGAGCCATTCATGTTCGCCGCCCTGAAGCCGCAGGGGCGGAACACCCCCGCGATGTTACAGCATCGCGACGATGCGGTCCACGATCCGCGCCGCGATCGAGGCCTTCGACGCGAGGGGAATCTCCTCGCGGAACCCGTCCCTGCCGAGAAGGAGCGCCTCGGTCTCCTCCCGGCCGATCCCTCCGCCGGGCACCTCGGGACGGTTCACCACGATGAGATCGAGCTTCTTCTTCACCATCTTCTCGCGCCCGCGCTCTTCGGGAGACTCGGTCTCGAGCGCGAAGCCCGCGAGGACGCGGATGGAGCCGCGCCGCGCGGAAACAGCCTCGAGGATGTCCTCGGTCGGCTCGAACTCGACGCGGACCGGGCCGGATCGCTTCAGCTTCGCGCCCGAGGGTTCTCTCGGGCGGAAGTCGCCCACGGCGGCCGCCATGAGGACGACGTCGCACGCGGGTCCCTCGCGGAGAACCGCGTCCGCCATCGCGCGCGCCGTTGCCGCCTCGACCACACGGACCCCCTCGGGCGGCGCGATCGAGAGGGCGCCGGCGACGAAGATCACCTCCGCCCCGCGGCGCACGCACTCGCCGGCGAGCGCGGCCCCCATCCGGCCGCTCGAACGGTTCGTGATGACGCGGACCGGGTCGATCGCCTCCTCGGTGCGCCCCGCGGTCACGAGGACCTTGCGTCCGGAGAGATCGCCGGGACGATCGAGCATCTCGCGCGCCACGCCCGCGATCCGCTCCGGGCTCGCGAGGCGCCCCTTACCGCGATAGCCGCACGCGAGATCCCCCTCGTCCGGATCGATGATCCGAACACCGTCCTCGCGGAGGCGCGCGATGTTCCTCTCCGTCGTCTTGTGAGCCCACATGAACGAGTTCATCGCGGGCGCGACGGCAACCGGACAGGTCGCCGCGAGGTAGGCGGTGGTGAGGAGGTCGTCGGCGATCCCCGCGGCCATCTTGGCGATGATGTTCGCCGTGGCGGGCGCCACGAGAAAGAGGTCGGCGCTCTGCGCGATATCGATGTGGATCGGCTTCGTCTCCGGGCCGAAGGCTTGGGAAGAGCGGAACTCGCGGTCGCTCGTCCAGAGATCCCACACCGCGCGCCTCCCGGTGAGCGCCTCGAAGCTCTCCGGTCGGATCAGCTCGGTGGCCGACCGGGTGAGCACCGCCTGGCATCGCGCCCCGGCGGCCCCGAGAAGGCGCACGACCTCGAGCGCCTTGTACGCCGCGACGCCCCCGGTCACGCCGATCAGGATCTTCTTCCCCTCAATCCCCAAAGGAGGGGTCCTCCTTCCTCGCTGCCCCTGAAGCTCGCTCCTCGATCGCCTCCTCTTCCGTGGCGATCCTCCACTCCACCTCCCCGCGCAGGGTTTTCTCGAGGGCCCGGGTCGTCACCTTGCCGTCCCGCCCTCCCCCGCCGCCATGCACGTGGATGGCGTTCAGCCTCCGCGCCTCGCGCGCGGCGACCACGATCTTCTCGTACGTGTTCTCCCCCTTGGGAGTCTTCTCCTCGGTCACGCTCTCTCTCCTTGTTTCCCGCGGCGCGGCTCCCCGGCGGCGGCGAACGATCGCGCCGGCAGGGCCCGCGTTCCCGCGGCGTCACGCGCCGGCCCGGGCCTCCCGCAGCCTCGTCGCGCGCCAGCGCTCCGCGCGGATGATCGACAGAACCGTCTCGATCGCGGTTTCGAGGCGGTCGTTCACGATGATGTAGTCGTACTCGAACTTCCGCTCCAGCTCCACCCGGGCGTCTTCGAGCCGCCTCCGAATCCGCTCCTCCGGCTCGGTCCGGCGCTCGCGGAGCCTCTTCTCGAGCACGGCGAGCGACGGGGGAACGACAAACAGGGCGAGGGTCGATGGGTACCTGGCGCGGACCTGCACGCACCCCTGGACATCGATATCGAGGATTACGTACTCGCCCCGCGCGATCCCCTCCTCGACCTCCGATCGGGGCGTTCCGTAGTAGTCGCCGTGCACCTTCGCCCACTCGGCGTAGCGCTCGCCCTCTATCCTCTTCTCGAACTCCTCCTCGCCGATGAAACGGTAGTCGCGTCCCTCCGTCTCGTCCCCCCGCCTCGGGCGCGATGTGTCCGAAACCGAGAAGCGGAGCTCCGGATCGCGGGCGACGGCCTCCCGGGCGAGCGTCGTCTTCCCCGCGCCCGACGGACCGGCGATCACGACCGCGAAGGCGCTCTTCGGCTCGACCATCTTCTACTCCAGGTTCTGCACCTGCTCGCGGAGGCGCTCCACCTCCTCCTTGAGCAGGACGATCTCGCGGGAGATCCCGCTGTCCGACGCCTTCGATCCGATCGTGTTGATCTCGCGATGGAGCTCTTGAAGCAAAAAGTTGAGCTGGCGCCCGACCGGGCCCCCGTCGCGGAGGAACCGGAGGAACTGCTCGAGGTGCGCGCGGGCTCGGACGACCTCCTCCGTGCAGTCGAGCCGGTCGGCGAGGATCGCCGCTTCGTGCGCGAGCCTCTCCTCGTTCACGGGCATCCCGTCGAGGAGCTTCTCCAGGCGCCCCCGCAGCTCCTCGACCGCGGTGCCCGAGCGCTTGGACGCGTGTTTCTCGATGTTCGCGAGCGCGGAGCGCATCGCCCGGAGCCTCTTGCGGAGGTCCGCCGAGAGGAGCGTCCCCTCCCGGCGTCTCATCCTGACGAGATCGCCGAGCGCGCGCCGGATCGACCTCTCGACCGCCGGCCAGATCTCCTCCTCGCGGAGCGTGCGCCCCTTCGCGACCAGGACGTCGGGAAGCTGGAGGAGGGTCGAAACATCGAGCGATCCCTCCGCGCCGTGCTTCTCCCGCAGGCGGCGCGCGAGGGCGAGGTACGCGCGCACGCGCGCCTCGTCCACGCGAATCTCGGTCTCGCCGCCGCCGCCGTTGATGTCCACCCCGAGCGACACCCTGCCGCGGGCGAGCGAGCCCTGGAGAATCTCCTTGATCTTCTGCTCCGATCCGAGAAGAACCGCCGGGAGGCGGAGCGCCGCCTCGAAGTAGCGGTGGTTGACGGAACGGATCTCAACGGCGAATGTGAGACGGGATGCTCTCGTTTCCGAGCGGCCGAACCCGGTCATGCTGGAGACGACCATGAACGACTCCTGAGTGGAAGGGATCTCATGATAGCCCAACGCGCGACGGCCGTCAACGGGGAGCCCGTGCGGGCTAATTCGTATTGTGTGAACGAGTTGGGTAGGCGTGCGCCATGAACGCTCCGTTCCTCTGGAAGATGGCGCCCGCCCTCTCGGCGGCGCTGGCCGGCAAGAGGCTGCGCTATGCCCTCCGCGGAAAGAGGGGGGGGGGCGGAGAAGCCGGTCTATCTGCTTCGGTTGGAGCCGCCGGCCGGAACCCTTCTCGTCTCGCTCCGCCCCGACCTCCCCTGCGTGGTGCGGCTCGGAGAGGGGGAGAGCCCCGAGGGGGAGGAGAGCCCGGCCGCGGCGAGGCTCGCCGGGCATCTCGAGGGGCGCGCGTTGGAACGTGTCTTTGCTCCCGCCGTGGATCGCACGGTCCTCTTCGAATGGGAAGGCGGCCTCACCATGAGGATCGATCTCCTCCGGCGGCCGGTGCTTCGCCTCATGGACGGGTCGTCGCTCCTCGTCGTCCTTCCGGAGGGCGCGGGGGAGCGAGGGGGCGGGAAGACGCGGGAGATCCCGGGCGCGGACCGCCCCGACATCCTCCGCTACGATCCGGAGACGCTCCCGCCCGAGATCGGGACCGAAGAGGAGGCGAGCGCCGCGCTTCGAGCCGCCGTGCGCTCTCTGCCGGGGTGGTGGGCGGACGAGGCGGCCGCGCGCGCCGGGTTCGCCGGGCTCGCGCCGCGGGACCGGAGGAGCGCGCTCGTCCGGGCGTGGAAGGAGCTCGCCGGAGAGCTCGAGCGAAGCGCGCGGACGTATCTCTTTCGAAGCAGGCTGAAAATTCACTTGTCAATGATTTCCCCGCGAATCGCGGAAGGAGATCCGGAGGAGTTCGCCGATCCCCTCGACGCCGCCGCCGCCTGGTGGAAGAGGCGCGAGGCGGAGACTCGGCGGGAGGAGGCGGTTCGGGAGGTCCGTTCCGCGGCGGCGCGGGAGAAAAAGCGCCTCCGCCGCCTTCTCGAGAAGCGGCGGGGAGAGCTCCGGGAGGCGGAGAAAGCCCCCCTCCGCCGCCGGCAAGGCGAGATCCTCAGCATCCACTTCCGCAACGTGGAGAGGGGGACGCCGAAGGTCCGCCTCCCTGATCCGTACGATGGGGGCGAAATCGAGATCGACCTCGATCCGACGAAATCCGCGCGGCAGAACATCGAGCGCCTCTTCCGGCTCGCCAAGAAGGGAGAGAGAGGGGCGGAGATCGTGCGCGCACGGATCGCGGAGACCGAGCGCCTCGTTGCCTCGCTCGACTCGCTTCTCGAGGAGGTCGAGGGCGCGAAGGGCGCGGAAGAGGCGGAAGCGCTCCGCGAGCGGGCCGGGCCGCTTCTCCGAGCGGAGAAGCGCGAGGCGTCCTGGCGCGGGAAGATCCGGAAGCCGAAGGAGCGAGCGCTCCCCGTCCGGCCGCGCGAGTATCGGATCGCGGGGGGGTACACGGTCCTCGTCGGGCGCGACAACAAGGAGAACGACCTTTTAACGCTCAAGATCGCGCGCCCGGGGGACCTCTGGTTCCACGCCGCGCAGGCGGCCGGATCGCACGCCGTCCTCCTCCGCGACGATCCGAAGAAGCCGGTTCCGCACGAGGCGCTTCTCGAGGCGGCGGCGATCGCCGCCTGGCACTCGAAGGCGAAGCACGCCTCCAAGGTCCCCGTGATCTACACGGAGAAGCGCTACGTGCGAAAGCCGAAGGGATGGCCCCCCGGAAGGGTCACCTGCTCGCGCGAGAAGACCCTCTTCGTGGAGCCGGGCGTGCCGCGGAGCTGACCAGGGTTAACCCCTTTCAATATAGTCGGTTGCGACGCCAAGGCGCGCTCCCGGATGCCGTTGATCTCCCGAGGCGCTCCGGGATACACTCCTCCTCGGCCCCGGCGCCCGATTCCAGAAAACGTATCGTGCCCGACGAGAACGGGCGGATCCCCGGCGCCCGGCGGGGAAAACGGTCCGGGCATGCCCGGCGTGAAGCCGGGCCGCGATCGCACGGAGAGCACGGACATGCGCGACGGACCCACGAACCACACGATCCTGATCCACGAGGTCGGCCTTCGCGACGGCCTGCAGGTCGAGAAGACCGTGGTGCCCACCGAGGAGAAGGCCCGGTGGATCGAAGGCCTCTTCGAGTCGGGAGTCGACATCGTCCAGCTCGGCTCCTTCGTCCATCCGGAGAAGGTGCCGCAGATGGCCGACACGGACCGGCTCTTCGGCACGATCATCGCCGGCGGCGGGAAGCCGCCCCACGTCACGCTCTCCGGCCTCGTGCTCAACGAGAGGGGCCTCGACCGCGGGTTGGCGTGCGGGGTCGAGATGTTCTGCATGGGCGTCTCGGCGAGCGAGACGCATAGCCGGAAGAACACGGGCATGAGCACCGGCGAGGCGCTCTCCCGGATCGTGCCGATGGCGAAGAAGGCGGCGGACGCGGGAAAGAAGGCGCAGGTCTCCGTTCAGTCCGCGTTCGGGTGCGGGTTCGAGGGGCCGATCGCGAAAGAGAAGGTTCTCGGCATCGTGAAGGAGTATCTCGCGGCCGGAATCCGGAACATCAGCCTCGCCGATACCGCGGGGCACGGCCAGCCGGCGCAGGTCGAGGAGCTGATCCGGGAGATCCGCGCGCTCGATCCGGCCGTCGAAACGGCCTGCCATTTCCACAACACGTACGGGCTCGGCCTGGCGAACTGCTACGCCGCTTGGAAGGCGGGCGCCGTATCGTTCGAGGCGGCGTTCGGCGGCCTCGGGGGGTGCCCTTTCACGAAGCTCCCCGCAGGAAACGTCAGCAGCGAGGATCTCGTGCACACCTTCCAGCGCATGGGTGTTCGAACCGACATCCGGCTCGAGCGGCTCCTCGAGGTCGCGCGGATGGTCGGCGCATATTTGAACTGTGAACTTCCCGGATTCATCTTGAAGTCCGGCTCGATCGTCGACTTCAAGAAAGCAGGAGAATAGAGGCCGCCATGAAGCTGCTCGAGAAGATCCGCGTCATCGACATGACAAACGTGCTCGCCGGGCCGTTCGCCACGATGCACCTCGCCCTCCTCGGAGCGGAGGTGGTGAAGATCGAGAACCCGGACGGAGGCGACCTGGCGCGCAAGCTGGGGAACGTGCCCGAGCTGAACAAAAAGCTGATGGGGACGAGCTTCCTGGCGCAGAACGCGAACAAGAAATCGATCACCCTGAACCTCAAGGTCGAAGAGGCGAAGGAGGTCTTCCGGAAGCTGATCCGAACGGCGGACGTGCTGGTCGAGAACTTCCGGCCCGGCGTCATGGACCGCCTCGGGTTCTCCTACGAAGAGCTCCGAAAGACCGACCCGAAGCTGATCTACTGCGCCATCTCCGGTTTCGGGAGAACCGGCCCCGACGCGCTCAAGCCGGCGTACGACCAGATCATTCAGGGGCTCTCCGGGGTGATGGCCGTCAACGGCGACGAGCGCCTGAACCCGCTCCGCTGCGGCTTTCCGGTGTGCGACACGGTGGGCGGCCTGAACGCGGCCTTCGCGATCATGGCGGCGCTCTACCACCGCGAGCGGACCGGGAAGGGGCAGCTGATCGACGTCGCCCTTCTCGACTCGATCATGCCGCTCATGGGGTGGGTCGCGGCCAACCTCCTCATCGGCGGGAAGCCCCCCGTTCCGATGGGGAACGACAACTTCACCGCCGCCCCGTCGGGCACCTTCCGCACGGAGGACGGCCACATTAACATCGCCGCCAACCAGCAGAAGCAGTGGGAAGACCTCGCCGACATCCTCGGCGTGCCCGAGCTCAAGACCGACCCGCGCTTCCAGGAGCGCGACACCCGCAAGGCGAACCGCAAGCTGCTCACGCCGCTCCTCGAGGCGAAGCTCGCCGGGAAGAGCACCACTCATTGGGTGGAGGTCCTGAACGCCAAGGGGATCCCGTCGGGCGACATCCTGAGCCTGGGCGATGCGCTCACGTCCGGCCAGATCCGGCACCGCGAGTCGATCGTGGGAGTCAAGGAGGAGGAGATCGGCGAGGTCCGTCTCTTCAACCTGACCGCCAAGTTCTCGGAGACGCCGGGGAGCGTCGATGCGCCCCCGCCCCGTCTCTCTGCGCACACCCGCGAGATCCTCGGCTCGCTCGGCTACGGCGAGGCGGACCTCGAGGCTCTCAAGCAGAAGGGGGCGATTTAGCCTGGGTTGTGCACGCGTTTCCTGCTGCGGACGCGGAGCGGGGCCTGCGAGGCCTCCTCTCCTTCGCCGATCGACCCTGCGACCGATCGAGGCGGCGGGTGAACCTCTCCGGCGCCGGCGCGTTCCACATGGGGGAGCGATCCGCGTCCGGCTCAACGGATCGCATGTGAGCGGCCGCTGGCCGCCGCCCCCGACCACGAGCCCGAGAGGAGGACGCCATGCATGATGCCGGTACCGCCGCCGAGAAACACCTTCTGTCGGAGGAGCAGCCAACCAGTTACGAGGAAGCCTCGCCCGAGGAGATGACCCGCCTCAAGGGGTTTCTCGTCATTCAGTTTCTCTTTCTTCTCGCATCCCCCCTCGCGGGGGGGTTTCACTACCGGCTCTGGTCGATGATGGACACGGCCCTTCTCGTCCTCTCCATCGGCATCGGGGCCCTCGCCTTCGTGCTCGAATCGAAGAAGGGGCGGAGGACCGTCTTCAAGATCTCGGCGGTTCTTTATGTATTCGCCATCATCGACATGAGCATCAACATCCTCCTGTCGGGAATCCTCGGGTGGCAGGGGGTCGGCTTGCCGGGGTAGGGCGGCGGGAATCGAGCCCGACACGCGGCGGCGAGCGCGGGCGCTCCTCGCCAGCCGGGACCGGAGCGGACTCGATCAGCCGTCCGAAGGAGGGCGGTACGCCTCCCCCGCGAAGAACCCGCGCGAGAGGCGCACCACCAAGCCGGAGAGGGCGAAGAGCGCGATCAGGTTCGGGAGGGCCATCAGCGCGTTCAGCGTGTCCGCCAGCCCCCAGATAAGACGGAGCCCTCCGATCGCGCCGATCAGCGTGAACGGTAGCCAGATCACGCGGTAGACCGTGCGCGTGGCGCGCCCCCGCCCCACGAGGTACGCGGCGCACGTCTCCCCGTAGAAGCACCACGCGAGGTTCGTGTCGTAGGCGGTGAGGATCATGCTCACCGTCACGAGACCGAAACCGAGCGCCGTCGCGATGTCCGCGGTGAACGCCCTGGCAAAGAGACAGGTGTAGCCCTGCATGACCAGGGTCGCCCCTTCCGCACCTTCGCGCCAGACGCCGGTGAGGAGGATCACGAAGGCGGTCGCCGTGCACATGATCACCGTGTCGACAAAGACCTCGAAGATCCCCCACAGCCCCTGCCGGGCCGGGTGGTCCGTCCGTGCGGTCGCGTGCGCCATCGGCGCGCTCCCGAGGCCCGCCTCGTTCGAGAAGAGCCCCTTCGCGATCCCGTGGCGGACCGCCGTTCCGAGAAGGCCTCCGATGCCGGCCTGCGGCGAGAAGGCGTGGACGAAGATGAGGCGGACCGCTTCGGGGATGCGCGCCGCGTAGAGAACGATCACGAGAAAGGCGCCGAGAAGATACATCCCGCACATCGCCGGAACGCAGAACGAGGCGACGCGGGCGATCGATTGGATCCCGCCGATGGTGACGACCCCCACCGCGACGATGATCGAGAGGCCCGCGACCCATCGCGGCATGCCGAAGTGTTCGAGGCCTTCCGCGACCGCGTTCGCCTGCACCATGTTTCCGATCCCGAAGGCGGCGAGCGCGCCGAAGACGCAGAAAAGGGACGCGAGCCATCCCCACCGCGCTCCCATTCCGCGACGGATGTAGGTCATCGGGCCGCCGATCATCGGGCCGCCCGGCTCGCGGACGCGGTAGTGCTGGCCGAGCACGACCTCGCAGAACTTCGTGGCCATGCCGAGAAGGCCGGAGATCCACATCCAGAAGACCGCGCCGGGGCCGCCGAGCGTGATCGCCGTCGCGACGCCCGCGATGTTGCCGACGCCGACCGTCCCTCCCATCGCGACCGTGAGCGCCTGGAACGGCGTGATGTCTCCCTCCGCCTTCGGCCCGCGCTGGAAGATCTTCGCGGCGGTCTCGGCGAGCATCGTGCGGAACTTGGCGAACTGGATGAAACCGAGACGGATCGAGACGTAGAGACCGGCGCCGAGAAGAAGCGGCAGAAGCGCGTACGGCCCCCAGAGAAAGGAGTTGAACGACTCGTTGATGCTCCCGATCGTGCCGGCAAGGCTCTCGCTCGTCATTCGCCGCTCCTCTCTTCTCTCGGCCGCCGCACGGCGGCGGCGCAACAAGAACCTGAAGGCGTCGTTTCATGATAGCGTCCCGCGCGAGGTCTGTCTTGCTCGCCGGAGGGGGTCGGCCGGTCGATTCTCCCCGGATTCACGCCCGCCGGAGGGAGCAATTCTCCCATCGCGGCGGGCGGGGAGCGGGGAGTATCGTTAGGGAGCAATCCCGACGGAGCGGAGCCAGCACGATGGAGCGGCTGACCGACGAGCAGTGGATGGAGCGACTCCGCAAGGGGGACGGCCGGTCCCTCGAGGAGCTGTACCGCAGGCATTCCCGGACGCTCTACGCGTTCTGCGCGCATGCCGCGCCCGCGGCGGGCGTGCACGATCCCGAGGATCTCGTTCACGACGTGTTCCTCAGGCTCGTCCAGCGCGCGTCCTCCTTCGACCCGGCTCGCGCCTCCTTCAAGACGTGGCTCTTTCGAATCGCGCGGAACCAGTGCATTGACCTCGTCCGCCGCGGGGGGCGCGTCCGGTTCGTCCGTTTCGAGAGGGGCGGCGAGGCGGAGCGGGGCGGGGCGCGTCCGGCCCCGGAGAACGCCGTCGCCGACCCCGCCCCCTTGGCCGACACGATCATGGAGAAGAACGCGATGATCCGGGCGCTCGGCGACTGCGTTCGCGAGATCGAACATCCGGAGGAAAAAGACGCGCTTCTCCTCTACTACCTCCACGAAAAGGTGCTGGAGGAGATCGCGAGGATCATCGGGCGGTCGACGAGCACGGTGAAGAACCGGCTCGATTCGGCCCGGGCGAAGATCAAAGGGTGTCTCGAGCGGAAGGGGATATCCGGGACTCCGTGAGACGGCCTGCAAAAGAGGAAGCCGGAGCCGTATGGAAGATGGAAGGGACCCGACGGGAATGAAAGACGACGAGATGGACAAGGCGCTGGACGCATGGGCGGTGCGTGAGAAGGAATCGGCGCCGGACCTCCTTCCGCCCGAGAAGCTCCTCCGCATGGTGCGGGCGAAGCGACGCCGGCTCTCGCTACCGACCTCCCTGAGGCGGCCGGTCGTCTGGGCGGCGGCGGCCGCGGTCCTCCTCGCGGCGGTTCTCTACTCCGGTTTCCTCCGCCAGGGCGCCCCGTGGCGGGCTCGTCCCGCGCTCGAGGTCGCCCTCGTGGGGAAGCGGCCGCTTCCCGTTCCGGAGGAGGAGCTTCTCTTCCGTGAGCCCGCCCCCGTGCCGAAAAGAAGCCGGAAGAAGGGCCCCGTTCCCCTCCGGCAGGCCCTCTTCCAGCTCCATGTGCCGGGCTCCGAGTTCGTCGAGAGCATCGATCTCCGCTTCCCGCCGGAGGAGACGATCACGCTCGAGAGCGCGGACAGCTACCGCCTGATTCTCGAGCCGGCCGCGGAGGGCCGGCTCTTCGTTTTTCAGCTCACCTCCTCCGGGACGCTCGCGAAGCTCTTTCCGAACGAAGCCTGCAGCCCCCTGTCGAATCCGCTCGCGGGCGGAGAGAGGGTGAGCCTGCCGTCCGGTTCCAGCTGGTTCTATCCGGGGGAAGAACCGGGGCGCGAGAGGCTCTTCCTGATCTCCTCGACGGTCCCCCTGCCGGAGATGGAGGCTCTCTATGACCGCTATGCCCGCGAGGGCCGCGAGGGCCGCGAGAGGCTCGCCGGGATGCTCGCCCTCTTTGAACGACTCGAGGAGAGCCGCGCGGGCGAGGCGGTGCTTTTCGCCTACTCCTTCGATCATCGCTGAGGGACGCGCCGCGCCCCTCCCGCGCGCGGAAAGCGCTGCAAGAAACGCCGGCCCGCTCGTATAGAGGGAAGGGCATCGAGAAGGCGGGCAGCGGAAGCGTCTCTCCGGGGCGGTCCCGGCCGGAGGGGGATAGGAGGAAGCGATGAGAACACGAGAGGGAATCAGACCGAAATCGAGCCGCCGCACGGCGCGGATGGTGTTCGGAACCGCCTGTCTGGTCGTCTGCCTGGTCCCGCCCGGATTCGCAGGGAGCGAGGCGGGGACGGATCTCGCGCGATCCGCGAAGACGCGCCTTTCCGCCCCTCCCGCGGCCGAGGCCCGGGTCCCCGAGCTGGTCGAGGGGAACACCGAGTTCGCCCTCCGTCTCTACCGAGAGCTTCTCGAGACGGGAGAGAACCTCGTCCTCTCGCCTCACGGACTCTCGATCGGCCTCGCGGCGGCCTACGCCGGGGCGAGAGGAGAGACCGAGCGCCAGATGGCGGATGCGCTCCGCTTCGGACTCCCGCACGAGCAGCTCCACCGCGCGTTCAACGCCCTCGACCAGTCGCTCGCCGGAAGGGGAGAAGGGCTCGACGAGAGGTCGTTCCGCCTGCGGCTCGCGGCCGCCCTTTGGGCGGAAGAGGGGCACGAGCTTCGCGATTCCTATCTCGACATCCTCGCCGGGGAGTACGGAGCCGGGGTGCGCGCCGTCGATTTCGCCCGCCCCGAGGAGGCGCGCCGCGCGATCAACGGGTGGGCCGTGGAGAAGACCGCGGGGAGGGTCGGCGATCTCCTCCCCCCCGGGTCGATCGACAGAGAGACCGCGCTCGTTCTGACGCAAGCGGTCTTCTTCCGCGCGGCATGGGCCGCGTCCTTCCCGGAAGCCGCGACGCGCGAGGCCCCGTTCGACCTGCTCGAGGGGGGAACGGCGAACGTCCCAATGATGTCCCAGCTCGCGGAGCTCGAGTACGCCGAGAGAGACGGCGTTCAGGCGATCGGGATTCCCTACTTCGGCAATGAAGTTTCCATGGTGATCTTGCTGCCGGAGCGGGGCTCGTTCGCCGCGTTCGCCGCGGAGCTCGACGCCGGGGAGCTGAACACGATCCTCGGCGAGATGAAGCCGGCCTTCATGCGCTTCGAGATGCCGAAGTTCCGCGTCGACTCGGGATTGGGGCTGCGGAACGCCCTGATGGAGCTCGGGATGATCGATGCGTTCGGCGCCGCCGACTTCTCCGGGATGGACGGCACCCGCGAGCTCTTCATCGACGACGTGTTCCAGGGGGCATCGATCCGCGTGGACGAGGCGGGGACCGAAGCGGCCGCCGCGGGTGCCGTCGTGATGAAGAGGAAGGGGGCCCCGCCCGAGCGTGAGGTCCGCGTCGATCGTCCGTTCCTGTTCCTCATACGGGACATCGAGACCGGCGCGATCCTCTTCCTCGGCCACGTGGTGAACCCGGAGGCGTAGGATCGACGCGGCCGCGGCTCATTCCCCACCACACCGCCATGGGGGCCGTCCGGTGGTACGAGAGGCCGGTTGCGGGACCGAACGGATTCATGGATGAACCATCGCGGCGCGTGGTAGAATCCCTGCACGCCGAACCGTGCCGCCCGGATTCCTGGTGCGATCAATCGACCTTCGGAGGTCCCACGTCATGAACGCCGTCCCACCAAACCCACTGGAAGAACTCGACGCCCACCTGGACGCCGAGACTGCCCGCTTGGAGGAGGAGAGAGTGCTCGGGCGCAGGCACGAGCGCGAGGGCGACCTCGACATGAACGACGAACCCGAGGCGGCCGTGCTCACCCCTTTCCCCAATCTCAAGGATGCCCTGGACTTCCTCGCCACGGGCGTGAAGTCGGAGTGGGAGGCCGCCGACAGTGCGGCGCTCCACCATCAGAAATGGCATCGCCGGGTGGCGAGAACTTCGATCCTGTTCGGCACGGCGGCTGTCGTCTTCGCCGTGATCCAGCTGGCCTTGAAGCACTGCTGGGCCACCGGCGTTCCTCACGCGGCCGTCCTCGAAGGTGTCGCCGTAGCCGCCGCGTCTCTCGCGGTTCTCGGCGGCGTCTGGGCGAAATTCGACCGCAACTGGCTGGGGCAGCGTCATCGCGCCGAGCGGCTCCGGATGCTCAAGTTCGTGGCTCTCGGGAGTAGAAGCCTGTGGAGTGGCGACCTGCCCGAATGGAAGAGATGGGTGAACCAGGAACTGCTGAAGCTGAAGGACGCGGGCGCCTTCCGCCTGGTCAAGAAGTGGTCCGAAGAAGAACCGCTTCCGCGGCAGGGGGGCGTTCCGCCCGGGACCGGCGGCGACTTCCAGCATGCGCTAGCAGTCTACTACCGGCATAAACGACTGAACTTCCAGGCCGACTACTTCAGCGTGAGACACAGAAGGCTCGGTCGCCAGGTCGGCCGCAGCCGCTGGTGGAATCTCCGCCTCTTTCTTGTCAGCGTGCTGGCGGTAGTCGCTCATTTCTTCGCGGATCGCCAGGCCCGGCAGCTCTTGGAGACCAGCCAGGAATCGGCGGCCGCCTTCTGGGAGGTCCTCGCCGTGGTCTGCCTCGCGGCCGCGGCGATACTCCCCGTTCTGAGCTTCGGCATCCGGGCGTGGTACGCCGCTTTCGAGGAGGCGCGGAGCGCGATTCTCTACGGCGCCAAGGAGAGGGCCCTCGCGCGAATGTCCGACCAGCTCGGAGCCGACATCGGAGCCGTCCCCGCCGCCTGCCGCCATATCGAGGAAGGCGAGCGCTTTCTCGAAGGAGAACACCGCGAGTGGCTTCGCCTGCTCCTTGAAGCGGAGTGGTTTCTCTAGGTCTGCGCCGCGGCGGGAGGTGGGAAGCGGCGCCGAGGAATCGGTGAGGGCTCGCCCCGGCTCCGGGCGGGGCCCGGGTGGGGTACCAGGAGACCGGATCGCATGGCGCGTCTTCGCATCGGAACGTGCAGCTGGCAGTATCCCTCCTGGAAGGGGCTCGTCTACTCGAGAGCGAAACCGGCCGATCCCCTTGGCGAGTATGCCGCCAAGTACGACACGGTCGAGATCGACCGCTGGTTCTGGTCGCTCTTCGGCGCGAGGGAGGTCCGGCTTCCCGAGACCGCCGACGCAAAGGCCTACCGGCGATCGGTGCCGGACGGATTCCGCTTCACCGTGAAGGTTCCGAACAGCATCACGCTCACGCACTACTACCGCGCCGCGAAGACCGATCCTCTCGTGGAGAACCCGCACCTTCTCTCCGTCGATCTCTTTGACGAGTTCCTCGCGAGAATCGAGCCGCTTCACGAAGTTCTGGGGCCCCTCCTCTTCCAGTTCGAGTACCTCAACCGGCAGAAGATGGCCTCGCAGAAGCGGTTCCTCGAGCGGTTCGGCGCGTTCGTCTCGGCGCTTTCTTCCCGCTTCCCATACGCGGTCGAGATTCGAAACGGAAATTACCTAAACGGTTCGTACTTCGACTTTCTGGAGAAGCACGGGCTCGCCCCCGTCCTGCTCCAGGGGTACTGGATGCCGCAGGTGACGGCCCTGTTTCGGGAGCACGCCTCGTTTTTCGAGAGCCGGAAGACGGTCGTGGTCCGCCTCCACGGGCCCGATCGGGGCGGGATCGAGGAGACGACGAAGAAGAAGTGGGACCGGATCGTCGCGCCGAAGGACGACGAGCTCGACCGGATCCTCGAGATGATCGGGAGGCTCGTCAAGAGCGGGGTCGACGTCTACCTCAACGTGAACAACCACTACGAGGGCTCCGCCCCCCTCACGATCGAACGGATCAAGGAGAGAATGGAGAAGCGGTAGCGTCTGTCTCTTCCCCCCTGAGGATCGAGCGCGATCCCGCCGGGTCCGCCGATGGTCTCAAGGCGCTGGCGGACCAGATCCGCCCGATTCTCGATCGAATCCGCGCAATGCTCGCGGAGTGAAAGGAGGTCCGGATGCCCACAGGAAAAAGGATTCTCGTCGCGACCCTGTCGGGGGTGCTCTTCGGGCTCGTATGCCTGGGGCTCGCATCGAGCGGCTCCGGGGGGCTCGCCACCCCGATCATCTTCCAGATCATCGCGAGCCGGACGCTGATCGGCGTCGCGATCGGGATCAGCGGCCTCGCTTGCATGCGCTGGTGGTTTCACGGGCTCCTCATGGGATTCCTCTTCAGCATCCCGCTCGCGTTCAGCGGGCTCATGGCGCCGGAGAGCCCGGAGTACAGCAAGGCGGGAATGTTCTTCGGGACGATCGTGCTCGGGATGGTCTACGGGCTCCTCATCGAGCTGATCACCTCCGTAATCTTCAAAGCGAAGATCGGAGGAGCGAAAGAGGCGGCGTGACGGATTCGCGAGAAACACCGAAGAAGAAGGACCGCGCGGTCCTCGACGAGCAGATCGCTTACTACAAGGCGCGCGCGTCCGAGTACGACGAGTGGTTCTATCGGGAGGGGCGCTACGATCGGGGCGAGGAGCACCGGCTGGCGTGGTTCGCCGAGATCGAAGAGGTGAAGCGCGCGCTTCACCGGGCGGAGCCGCAGGGGGAAATCCTCGACCTCGCCTGCGGGACCGGCATCTGGACGGCGGAGCTCGAGCCGTTCGCGAGCCGCCTCATCGCGGTGGACGCCTCCCCCGAGACGCTCGCACTGAACCGCGAACGCCTTCGCTCGTCTCGCGCCCTGTACATCGCCGCCGACCTCTTCTCCTGGACTCCCCCGGGGCGCTTCGACTTCGTCTTCTTCGCATTCTGGCTCTCGCACGTGCCGGAGGAGCGCTTCGGCGCGTTCTGGGATCTCGTCCGCGGCGCCCTCCGCTCGGGCGGGCGCGCCTTCTTCGTCGACAGCCTCTTCATCCAGGAGTCCACCGCGCGCGACCACGCCCCCTTGAGCCGGGACGGAATCGTGACCCGGAAGCTGAACGACGGCCGCACATATCGGATCGTGAAGGTCTTTCACGAGCCGGATGCGCTCGAGCGCAGGCTTCAGGCGCTCGGCTGGCGGGGATACGTGCGCCGGACGGAGAAGTTCTTCCTCTACGGCTCCCTCTCGCCCGAACCGGAGAAACGAACGCACAAAGGAAAACCATGAGCATCCACAAGGAGATCCACGGCGGTCTGATGAAGGCGAGCGAGAAGAGGCTCGAGCACACGCGGAGGGCCTATCGGATGCTTCGCGCGCCTCAAGAGCCGCGCATCCTCGACGTCGGATGCGGCTCGGGCGATGTGACGATCGAGCTCGCGAAGATCTCCGGCGGCCGGGCGACCGGGCTCGACATCGACGCCTCCGCACTCGAGGAGCTCGCGAGGAACGCGCGCGAGGCCGGTCTCGCGGGCCGCATCGAGACGGTGAACCGCTCGATGCTCGAGATCGATTTCCCGGACGAGACCTTCGACATCGTCTGGGCGGAAGGGGCGATCCACATCATCGGCTTCGAGAGAGGCCTCGACGAGATGCGGAGGCTCATCAAGCCGGACGGATCTCTCGTCCTCCACGAGATGCTCTGGCTCCGGCCGAACCCGCCCCCCGAGATCCGGAGCCGCTGGCACGGCGTCTACCCGGGGATCAGGACCGCGCCGGAGTACGTCGCCGAGATCCCGCGGCACGGCTACGAGCCGGTCGGGCACTTCACGCTTCCCGAGGAATTCTGGTGGGAGGAGTACTACGGCCCGCTCACGGAGCGCGTTCGAGCGCTCCGCGGGAAGCATGCGGGGGATCGAGCGGCGCTCGCCGTTCTCGACCGCGAGGAGCGCGAGGCGGAGCTCTACCGCCGGAACGCGCGCTGGTACGGCTCCGGGTTCTTCGTGATGCGGAGAGTCCCTTGAGCTAAAATGACCGTGCGCGGCGGGCCTTACCCGCCCGCGCGAAACGGGGAGCGGCCATGAAGAGAGAAGCATTCTGGAGCGCGGTCGTGGTCGGCCTCTCGATCGTGATCGCGGGGATCGCCGTCGGCGTCGGCTTCTACAAAGCACGGGCGAGCGAGCGCTACGTCACGGTCAAGGGGCTCGCCGAGCGGGAGGTGGACGCCGACCTCGCCGTCTGGCCGATCACCTTCAAGGCTGCGGTGAACGACCTCGCCGCCCTCCAGCGCGTGATCGATACCGGGCGCGGGACGATCACCGCTTTCCTGCTCGAGGCCGGCTTCGCCGAGAGCGACATCTCCAGCTCCGCCCCGCGCGTCACCGACACCGAGGCGGAGAGGGCGCGTGGGATGGAGACGCGGAGCCAGTACCGCTACGCCGCCGACGCCACCGTGACCGCGCGGACGCGCGACGTCGACCTCGTGAAAAGGACGATGGAACGGTCGGGGGAGCTCGTCGGCAAGGGGGTCGCCCTCGCCGCCTACAACTGGGAGACGCCGACCGAGTTCCTCTTCACGAGCCTGAACGAGATCAAGCCGGAGATGATCGAGGAGGCGACGAAGGACGCGCGCAAGGCGGCCGAGAAGTTCGCCCGCGACTCCGGAAGCAAGATGGGGAAGATCCGCCGCGCCACCCAGGGGTACTTCTCGATCGAGGACAGGGACAGGAACTCGCCCGAGGTGAAGAAGGTCCGGGTCGTCACGACGATCGACTACTACCTGGTCGACTGAGCGGGCCCGCCGCGAGCGGAGAGCGCTCCGGCGCCCCCCCGGAAGACCCGCTGCCCGGACAGGGCGTTCGACAAGAGACCGCGATGGAGCCGAGCTATCACCACACACAAACCGGATGGGTCGGCATCGTTCTCGCGCCGGCGATCCTCATCGCGAGCGTGATCATCTGGAGTCTCACTCCCGAGTTCTGGGTCGCGGCGGCTCTCGGCCTCGCCGCCCCGATCGTCCTGGTTCTCATCCACAAGCAGACGGTCGAGATCGGGGATGGATTCCTCTCGGTGCGGCTCGGAACGGGCCTCATCCGGAAGCGCTTCGATCTCTCCGAGATCCGATCGGTCCGGGCGTCCCGCGTTCCGTGGTACGCCGGATGGGGGGTTCACCAGACGCACCGGGGGTGGGTTTTCAGCGTCGCCGGTTTCGACGCGGTGGAGGTCGCGACGGCGGACGGCAGGCGCTTCCTCATCGGGACCGACGAGCCGGACGAACTCGCGCGGGCCCTGCAGCGCTCGATCGGCGCACGAAAGGGGAGGGGATGATCATGCGGACTCGCCTACTCTCGCACGTTCTCGCCCCTCTCGTTCTACTCCTCGCCGCGTGCGCGACGCACTCCACGATCGAGACCGAGCGCGCGATTCCGGTCCCGAAGGACCGGGTCGAGTACGACGACGGGGACACGTTCTCGTTCGGCGAAACGACGATCCGCGTGCTCGGGATCGACACGCCGGAGATCACGCACCGGGAGCACGGCTTCTTCGAGGATCAACCGTTCGGGCGGGAGGCGGCGGCCTTCACTGAGAGGACGCTCCGAAGGGCCAAGCGGATCACCTATCTCCCGTATCAGAACGACCGGTACGGGAGGCTCCTCGCGCACGTGTTCGTCGACGGTGAGCTTCTCGCGGTGCGCCTGATCCGCGAGGGGCTCGCCTACGAGTCGATCACGCACTACGGGGACAACGGCTTTCCCGAGATCGCCGCGGCGATCTTGAAGGCGGCCAAGGAATCGCCGAAGCCGGCGTTCGAATCGCCCCACACCTGGCGCCGCGAGCACAGGAGAGAGCCAGCGGAGAATTAAGGTACCTGGTACCTTAATCTCGGTACTTCATCACCCGCCGAGCAGCCCGATCAGGTGGGCCGCCGAGAGCGTCCCCCGGTGATAGTCCTCCAGATCGAAGCGCTCGTTCGGCGAGTGGGTCCGGTCGTCGTTCTGCCCCCAGCCGAGAAGGAGCGTGTCCGCGCCGAGCACGTCCTTGAACGTCTGCGTGATCGGAATCGAGCCCCCCTCGCGAATGAACACCGGCTTCTTCCCGAAGCCCTTCTCGATCGCGAGCGCCGCCTTCTCGAACATCGGCAGCTTCGGGTCGATGAGGAACGGCTTCCCGCCGTGCATCGGGATCACCTCGAGCCGCACCGACGGGGGAGCCGCCTTCTTCACGTGGTCCACGAACAGCTTCGTGATCTTCTCGGGGCTCTGGTTCGGAACGAGCCGCATGCTGATCTTGGCTCCGGCGCGCGCCGGGATGATCGTTTTCGCCCCCTCGCCCTGGTAGCCTCCCCAGATCCCGTTCACGTCGAGAGTCGGCCGCGCCCAGCGCCTCTCGGTCGTGGTGTACCCTTCCTCCCCCCAGAGGGCGGGGACGCCGGTGATCCTCTTGTACTCCTCGTCGTCGAACGGGAGCCGCGCGTACTCCTTCCGTTCCCACTCCTCGAGCGGCTTCACGTCGTCGTAGAAGCCGGGAATCGCGACGCGCCCCTTCTCGTCGTGCATCCCCGCGATCAGCTTCGCGAGCACGTTCCCCGGGTTCGCGACCGATCCGCCGAAGGAGCCGGAGTGGAGGTCGGCCCCAGGCCCCTGGAGCCGGACCTCGATGTAGGCGAGACCCTTCAGGCCGTAGGTGATCGCCGGCATCCCCGGCGCGAATTGCGACGTGTCGGAGACGACGACGACATCGCACTTCAGCGCATCCCGGTTCTTCTCGAGGTAGGCGGGAAGGTTGACCGATGAAACTTCCTCCTCCCCCTCGAGAATGATCTTCACCGTAATGGGCAGGCTCTTCGCCTCGGTGAGCCACGCCCCGATCGCGTGGACGTGCGTGAGGAGCTGCCCCTTGTCGTCCGACGAGCCCCGCGCGTAGACCTTTCCGTCCTTGATCACCGGCTCGAAGGGGGGGCTCTTCCACTCGTCGAGCGGATCGGGCGGCTGGACGTCGTAGTGGCCGTAGATGAGGACCGTCGGCGCGCCCTTCGGTCCGGGGGACTCGCCGTAGACGATCGGATTGCCCGCAGTCTCATGGAGAACCGCCTTCACGCCGGCTGCGTTCATCTTGGCCGCGAGCCAATCGGCGGCCTTTCGGATATCCCCCTTCCGGGCAGGGTCGGCGGAGACACTCGGGATCTTCAGGATCTCGACGAGATCCTCCACCGCTTTCTTCTTCTCCCTCTCCAGTCGTTCGATCACCTTGGCAATCATGAAACGCTCCCTCTCGATTCGGAGTATGAACGCCGCAATTTCCGCCCGATGGTAAACCACGCATCCCGGGAGGGCAACGGGCGAGCCGCCGGCTAGGGAATGGGCGGCGGGGCCCACAGGACGATCCCGTCCTCGCCGACCGCGAAAATTCCGTCCTCCTCCGAGCCCCAGATCCCGTACAGGTCGCTCCAGTCGACCCTCAGACAGCGAGACCAACGGCAACCGTCGTAGTGGAGGATCGTCCCCTTGTCTCCTGCGGCAATCATGCCGACGCTCGGGCTTCCCCAGACATCATAGAGATTCACGAACGTCCCGCTCTCCTGGCGTGCCCAGCCGGAGCCGTCGAAGTGGAGGATCGTTCCGAAATCGCCGACGGCGAAGACGTCGCTTCCAGAGAGGCCCCAGACTCCGTTGAGGAACCCGTCGACGCCGCTCTCCATCCGCGACCAATCCTCTCCGTCCCAGTGTACGATCTCGCCGTGAACGCCCACCGCGAAGACGTCGTCCGGGGCGGCGCCCCACACATCCATCAACCATTCGAACCGCCCGCCGGCCGATTCCCTGAGCGCGGCTCCGTTTATCTGGTAGATCACCCCCACCGCGCCGGTTGTGTCGTTCTCGCGGCCGACCGCGATGAGATCGCCGACGGAGGCACCCCAGAGGCCGTACAGGGCTCCCTGATCGCCCGCAAGGAGCGTGTCCTGATCCTCCCCGACGAGACGAACCATGAGGATCTCTTCCCAGGGCGCGGCCGAATGCCCGCTGCCGGCAAGGACGACGCTCCCGTCCCTCTCGCACCAGATCGCCCCGAAGTCCGCCGCGAACGAGTCGCGGAGAGTCCGCCAGACTCCGCCGTCCGAACGGAGTAAGCCTCCGTGTCCGTTACATCCCACGGCGAGGATGCCGGTTTCCGGCGCTCCGCAGATCTTCCACAGATCGCCCGGGCTCCCCTCCCGAAGAAGCGCCCACTCGCCGCCGACGCGGCGAATGACCGCCCCCGTCTCGCACGCGATGAACGGCTCCCCCGGGTTCGAACCCCAGATTTCGTTGAACCAGACTCCGAAACCCGTATTGACGGAGGTCCTGTCAATAGGTGTGTAAATGGGAATCAGGCAGCGGCCCTCCGCTTTGGACTCTGCACACGCACTCCATCGGCGTAGACGACACCCTCGGCGACCTGGGCGAGGAGATGAGGGGCGTCGAGCCGTCGGAACCGAC
>JBDRFQ010000409.1:0-13701 GCA_043818685.1 Candidatus Eiseniibacteriota bacterium | reverse complement strand
CCGGGACGCCGGTGCATCCCGCGAATACTAGCGTGACTCGTCGTCGAAGCGCCCGATCATCCCCGCTCTCCCTTCGGCAAAAGCAAGAACGGCCACCCCCTCGCAGAGGTGGCCGCCCTTGACAATAGCCGTGCCATACTAGCGCACCAGCGTCATCTGCCGGACCTGGAGAAATCCAGGGGCTTCGAGGCGGAGGAAGTAGATTCCCGAGGAAGCGCTCCTCCCCGCATCGGTCCGGCCGTCCCAGCGGACCTCGTGCGCGCCCGCGCCCGCCTGCCCCGCGAAGAGCGTCTTCACCAGACGCCCCGAGACGTCGTAGATCCGGAGGCTCGCGCGAGCAGCGCTCGCCATGTGGAAGGTGACCGCCGTCTCCGGGTTGAACGGGTTCGGCCGGGACGGATCGAGCCCGTAGCGGAACACCTCGGGGCTCCCGCCGGCCACGCCGGTCTCGATGTCGGACCACGCGGTGAGGAGGAACTCGTCCACTCCCGCCTCGACCAGCGACCCGTTCCCCTCGTCCGAAGCGACGAACCGGAAGCGCACGCTGCTCGTGAAGTCGATGGTCCCCTCCAGCGGGAAGGTCCTCACCACCCACGCGTTCGTGCTCGCGTAGGTGTTCTCGAGAGCGGCCCACGTCGATCCGTCGTCGGTCACCTGGACAAGCCAGGCGTCCTCGCCCGGATTCGACCCGCGGTCGTTCGAGTACCAGACCGCGTAGCTCACCGACGCGTTGCTGTAGCCGGCGAGGCTGAAGACCGGCGAGAAGAGGGTCGTCTTGCCGCCGTCCACGTCGTTCGTCCCGGCGCTCTCGCCCGGGTTCGCGTTCCCCGTGATGAAGCAGAGCTGCCCCGGAGGCGCCGTGTAGTCGCTGTCCGGCTGCACCGTGTAACCGTTGTAGTCCGTGCCGACCGGCTCCGCCCGCAGCCAAATCCCGCTCGTGGCGTCGTCGTCTCCCGCCCCGACGGTCCAGCTTTGGTTCGTTTCGAAGTCGTCGTCCATGACCGTCTCGATCGGGAAAACGCTGAACTGGTACACCTCGGCCGGCGCCCCCGCCGGATCGATCGAGACGAAGCCGACCCCGTCGCTCGCCTCGACGTAGTACTGCACGACGGTCGGATAGGGCTGCCCCGGGATCTCCGCCTCGTAGCCGTTTCCGCCGACGGAGACGAGCTCGACCGGGTTCGGGGTTGCGTTCCAGTTCGTCCGCCAGAAGAGGGTCGCCTCATCGATGCCGGAAGGATCCGAGATCGTCACCGGAATCACGTAGGGTCCGAGCGTGTCGTCCGTCGAGGCGTGCTGGCTCGTCACGATCGCGGGACCGGCGATGTCCATGAGGTAGAAGTTGCGCACGGTCGTCTGCGACTCGACGATCACGACGTTGAACACCGTGTCCGGCTCGAAGCCGTCGCGGCTCGCCACGGTCGTGTAGGTTCCCGGCGGCACCGGCCCGCCGTACGTGCCGTCCTGACCCGACGTGAACGCGCGCCCGGATCCCAGCACGGACACCTGTACCCCCTCGAGGAGGCTCCCGCCGTTCAGCACGTTGTAGACCGTCCCCTCCAGCGTTCCGGTCGCGACATCCTGCCGGGGCATGAACTTGATCGACCGCCCCGCGGCGAGGGTGGTCGCCCCCGGCTCGTAACGATTGAAGTAGGTGATCAGAACGCCGTCCGACTGATCCTTGTTCTCGATCCCGACGGTCGCGTAGCCGTCCGTCGGGTCGTAGTTCTGCACCGCCTGGTACTGGAAGACGATGATCCCGTCCCCTGTGTCCGTCGGGTAGTGGGCGGGATCGTGCAGGATCGCCTGGAACGTCTCGGTGTATCCGCCGTACACGGTCCGCATCTGCTTCCACTCGACGATATACAGATGGTTCGCCGCGTCGTACTTGTGGAACACCCGCGAGGATCCGTCGAGATAGAGATCGTCCCAGAAGACTGCGATCATCGCGTCCGGACCGCCCGCCCCCGGAATCGTCCAGTTCCGGTACGCGACGCTCTCCGATAGACCCATCGCGATCCATCCGTTCGAGCAGACCGTCGCCTGCGTGTAATCGTCGCCGTAGTAGCGGAACGGGAACGGCAGGTCGACGTACGCGGCATCGTCCCTCTCGTCCCCCGTGTCCGTCAGGACGATCTGGGTTCCGCCGCCGCCCTGCCCTGGATCGATCTCGATCCACGAGTACGCCGGAGCCTCCGGATATCCCGTGTCGGTGTTCTCGAAGGCAAGGTAGCCGTAGGCGTCCGGGCCGGTCGGATCGACCGAGCTGACCTGACCCACGGTGAACGTGAACGAGGTCGTGTCGACGGCGCCCCCGTTGAAGCTCGTCAGGAGGAGGAAGCTCGCGGGATACCCGTCGTACGTGTCCGAGGAAATGCTGAGGGCGAACCTGTCGTCGGCGTTGTTCCCCGATGAGCCGGAGGCGATCGTTCCGAACCACCCGCTCGCGACGCTCACCGTGACCTGCGGGCTCAGGGAGACCAGCGTCCCGACGACTCCCGTCGCCGTCGCGCCCCCGTCGTTCTGAAGGGTAACCGAGAGCTGGACGGTCTCGCCGGGATCGGGCCCGTTCCCGCCGTCGTTGTAGAAGGTCCAGCTCCGCGCCTCGAAGGCGGGAGCGACCACCTCGAGCTCGATGAGAGAATGCCAGGTCTCCTTCGCGGACAACGCGTCCAGCCCGAGCTGAATCACGTGTCCGTCCGGGCATCCGGGATCGATGCTGATATCGAAGTCCTCGAGGCACCACGCGGTCCCCCCCGCGGGGATCGTGCCGAAGTCCTCGTTGCCGTCGAGAATCGCGACGAACGGATCGTTCTCCGTCAGGGCCCCGGTGACCGAGGCGGCGGGCGTGCCCGAGAAGTTCCGGAGCTGAACGGCGAGCTCGATCGTCTCGTTCGGGTTGACGACGCCGTCTCCGTTCCCCGAGCTTCCCCCGGACCCGTCGTCGTCCTTCGTCCAGGCGACCACGCCGACGTGGGAGTTGCCCGAGACCGTCACCGTTCCGAGGTAGGGCTTCTTGTTGTGCTTCGTGACGGTGAGGAGCATGCTGCCCGAGGTCGCGTTCGTGAGCGGAAGCTCCGCGACCCCGTTCGCCCCCGTGTAGCCGATCTCGTACGTCTCGCTCCCCTTCCACGCGCACACGAGGGCGTCCTCCACGGGAGAGCCGCCTTCGGTCACCGTGACGACGATCGAGTTCGCGCCGATCGCGATGCTCGACGGATGCGCCGCGTTGATCGTCGCGGGGACCCCGGTCCAGATGTCGACGGCCGGGTCCCCCATGAGGTTCATCCAGTGGCAGTACCAGTGCGCGGTGTTCGGCTGCACGCTGTTGTAGTTCAGATACATCTCGAGGCGCCCGCGGTCGGCCGCGGCGCCCATCGTGTAGAGGTCTTCCCGGAGCATTCCGTAAAAGATCCCGTAGTAGAGGCAGTTGTTGTAACGGGTGTGGGTCCCGAGCGTGGCCATGCCGAGCGCGCCAATCCCCCCCTTCATGACAATGGGGGTCCCGAGGGATCCGGCGCGGAGGAACCCCTCCGACCGCGAGGTGCCGGACGCGAAGGATCCCGTGTCGCAGGTGAGGATGACGACGAACGGCAGCTTCCACCCGTTCGAGAGAGCATACGTGTTCGCGTTGCTCCACTGGCTCATCTGGTAGTATCCGCGGTAGCCGAAAAAGGTGTCCCCCCGGTTCAGCGCCGTCGTCATCCGGCTGACCCACGAGGGCTGGAAGACGGTGTCCACCTCGGTGTAGCCCTCTTCGAACGCCATGTTCCTGACGTTCCGGCCGGTCTCGATGCAGCTCGGCCCCGAGGTCGTCGAGTCGCCGACCACGACCCCGCGCGTGAACCAGGACGTGTCGGACATGTACGGGTCCTTCTCGTAGCCGACGATCTTGCGCACGATAATGGAGAGCTCGGCCATCGTCCCGTACGAGAGACGGCCGATGTGGACGTCCGGAAGGTAGTCCCCGCCGGCGAGCTGCGTATAGGGGAGGTCCCCCGTCCCGCCGTAGCCGCTCAGGGTCTCGTTCCATGTCGGGATCACCCCGGCGTCGCCGACAAGGACGACGTACTCGAGCGACACGCTCGGGTCGTTGTAGACCCCCTGGATGTAGCTCTTGATCTGGCTGGCGGACGAGCCGGTCTCCAAGGTGGTCACGAGCGTGACCGGCCATCCCTTCCTCTGCCTCCACTCGACCCAGGGCTGGAGGCTGTCGAGGACCGCCTGCGTGTTCGGCGCGATCGCGAGGATTGCGCCCGGGGCGACCTTCCGCGAGGGGAAGAGGGTCTCGTAGTTCAAAACCAGGGCTTCGTACGCCGCATCGTAAGAGGGAGGAATCGGCTTCGCCTGGGCCGCGGCCTTCGACGGGAGCGCCCCGTCGATCGTCACCTCGACCTCAAGCCGCCGCGTGACCTTGAGGGTGCGCGAAGCCGGATCGTATCGGACCGGCCGGAAGGTGAGCGGCACGACCCGAAGGTCGCGGAACATCGCCGCCTCGCCGACGATCACGTCGAGGCCGTCGTCGGCGACCTCCCGCGCGTACGCGTCCGGATCGTAGGCGAACGCGTACTCTTCGCTCTCGGAGCCGGGCTGGACCGGAAGGAGAAGGACGTTCTCGTGCCTTTCTTCCTCCAGCCGTGTGGATCGCACGCGGACGGTCGCCCCTTCGGGGACCGCGATGAGCCGCGAGAAGATCGGAACCGCCGGCTCGCCCTCGTCTCCTTCATACCCGCAGCCGGGAATCTCGATCGCCCGGAAGGAGCGGACACCGAAGTCGAGGTCGTTCATTCCGATCTCGGGAATGTCCACGACGAATCGCAAGTCCTCCCCCGCAGAGGAGACCCGATCGAAGAGCGGGCCGCTGCCGACCGGCCCGTCGACGGGATCCGCGGCGACTCCGAGGGTAGATGAAGCGAAGAGGCCGACGGCGAGCACCAACACTTCCGCAACGCGACGCATGAGCACCTCCATGGGCGTAGGGACGCGGACTCAGGCCCGCGCCGATGCTTTCGATACGGCTGTTTCACAGGAGACGAATAGCCCCCCGTGCTTCCGGTGACGATCCGGCAAGGGGGGAGAGAACGCTCGGAACGATCACCACTCCCGGACATTATAGCATAACGCCATGCCCCGAAACAGAGTAACTTGCGGGGCCGGCTGGAGGCAGGGGGCGGCGGCCGGGGCGCGGCCGCGCGCGGGAGACGCCGGTATCAAGCCGGGCGTGGCTCCCCCGGGAGTCGATTCCGCCCCACGGGGCGGCGGGCGCCCGCCCGCGCTGATCGAAGATCGAACGCGCAAAAAAGCACTACCACAATCTAGAAAGACTATGGTATGATACGAGTTACTGGAAAGTACGCCCGGCCGCGCGCGGGAGGCGGAGGGTCGCGGCGGGATGCCCCCGCCCGGATCCTCTTGGCGAACAAGCAGTTCGCCGGCTCGCCCAAGAGGACGGCCGAAGCTCGAAACGTGCTCCCTCGAGTTCCGGACCCTAACCTCGGGAGATCTCCGATGAGACGTGGGATTGGTCTCGTGCTCGCTCTCTCTCTTTCCGCGGCCGTTCACGCCACCGTGATTCATGTACCCGGCGACCACACCCTTCTTCAGGCCGGGATCAACGCGGCGGTTTCCGGCGACACGGTATTGGTCGCCGCGGGAACCTACGACTCCCTCTTCTATCCGCCCGGCACGGACACCACGCGCTGCGTGGCGTACATGAAGTCCGGCGTCACCCTTCTCGGGGCGGGGACCGGACAGACGATCATCGACGCGCAGAATCAGGGCCGCGGGATTTTCTGTTACGGCGTTGCGACCGGCCGGATCCAAGCGCTCACGTCCCGGAACACGTTCGCGGAGCACTACGGCGCGGGCATCTACTGCACGCAAGGGTCCTCCCCCGTGATCACCGGCTGCGAGGTGACCGATTGCGGCGACGGCGGGATCATCTGTACCTACAACTCGAACCCGGACATTAGCTACTGCATGATCACGAACAACGTCTACAAAGAAGGCGGGGGGATAGCGATCGAGCACGACTCGTCGCCCCAAGTCCGGCACTGCACGTTCCGCGGAAACTCCGCCCCGTCCGGAGGCGGGGTCTTCATCCGCTCGCAGTCCGCGCCGACGTTCGAGGGCTGCGTGATCGACAGCAACTTCCTCAGCACGGTCGACGGGAGCGCGGGCGGAGTGGGAATCCGCGCCTCCTCCCCGACGTTTCGGCGCTGCCAGATCACGCGAAACATCTCCTCGGGGCCGGGAGGCGGCTTCGACATCCGGGACGAGGCGAACGTCACCATCGACTCGTGCGCGATCCAGAACAACACCGGCGGGGGTGGCTACGCTCCCGGGGGCGGGCTCTACTGCGAGCTCTCCACCCTCATGCTCACCAACAGCACGATCACCGGGAACAACGCCCCGGGGGACGACGAAACATCCGACGGCGGCGGCCTCTTCATCTTCTTCGCCGACGAGACCTACGTGGTGACCATCCGCGGATGCACGATCGCCGACAATGCGACGAAGACCGGCGGGCTCGGCGCGGGGATCTACCTCAAGAACGGGAACGCGACGATCGACAAGACGATCATCGCCTTCAACACGAACGGCAAGGGGATGCACTGCGAAGACTCGACGCCGAACGTGAGCTGCACCGACATCTACGGGAACGGCGGGGGCGACGCCGTGTGCGGCAACGACCTCACCGGCAACTTCTCCGCCGATCCCCTCTTCTGCGACGCCGCATCGGAGGACTTCACCCTCCGAATCGCTTCGCCGTGCGCGCCGGGCAACCACCCGAGCGGCGCACCGTGCGGGCTGATCGGCGCCCACGGCTTCGGGCCGTGCAACTCGGGCGTCGCGGGCGGGGAGTCCGAGACGGGCCTCCCGCTCGGGACCCGCGCCCAGCCCAATCCGTTCGGGCCGGGCACGACGATCCACTTCGGCATCGACCGGTCCGGACCCGCCACGCTCGCCGTCTACGACCTCGCGGGACGCCGCGTGCGGCTTCTCCGGGCGGGGGACCTCCCGGCCGGCCGGCACCAGGCGGAATGGGACGGGCGGGACGACTCGGGAAGGCCCGTCTCGAGCGGCGTCTACTTCTACCGCTTGGAGGAGGAGAGCCGGACGAGAAGCGGGCGCCTCGTTCTCACCCGGTAGGGATCCCAGGGGAAAGAACCGAACTTGGTTTTTTCCGGCGTCGCGTTGTATCGTGATGGGACCCTACTGGAGGAGAGCGATGCGCAACCTGTTCGTCACCACGGTCTGCCTGGGACTTCTCTCGGCCGCCGCGCTCCTCTGTGCGGGAGAACCGGCGGCCTTTTCCGTGAGCCGCGCCCCGGGGACGGCTCGCGTCACCATGACCCTCCTTACGGACGGGGCGCCCGAGGAGCCTGTTCTCCGGTTCCTCACGCTTCCGCCCGGCGCCTCCGGCGCGCGGATCGCGCCGGCGGACGAGGCGGCCGCGAGCGGCGTCTCCATCGGGAAGCCGATGATCGCCCGCGGGACCGTCCTCCTCCCCGTTCTTGTTCGAGGCGCGGCCGGCGGCCCGGCCAAGAGCGGCTCGACGGTCGCCTTCGACATCCTCTACGAGGAAGGCCCGGAGAAGAAGAACGGGCCGGTCCCCGCGCGCTTCGGGCGGGGCTACCTCTCTTCCCTCGGCAAGCTCCTTATCGACAAGGAAACCGCTCTCGGCGCATCGGAAGAAGAGGGGGGCTACCTGATTGTCTCGGCGCCGGAGCTTCTCGCCGCGGTCGAGCCGCTCGCCCGTTGGAAGCGCGAGATGGGATTCGACGTCACCGTCGTCTCGACGAGCGTAGCGGGAGCGGGCAACGAGGGGATCAGGACGTACGTCCGCAACCTCTACCTGAACTCCGAACCGCCGCCCCAGTATCTCGTCCTCGTCGGCGACGTCGACCTGGTCCCCGGGTGGGACTATCACCAGAGCGTCACCGATCTCCCGTACGCCCTCATCGACGGCGACGACTTCCTGCCGGATCTCTACGTGGGGCGCCTCTCCGCGGGGACGGTCGAGCAGGCGAACACGATCGTCTCGAAGATCGTGGGCTATGAGAGCGACCCGTACCGGGCGGACACGACCTGGTTCTCGCGGGCGCTCCTCGTGGCGGGCGACTACAGCTCCTCCACCCCGGTCCCCGTCTCCCGCTGGTGCCGCGAGATGCTCTACGGCACCGGCTTCGCGGCGGTCGACACGGTCTTCTATCCGCCCCACTGGTCCACCGCGCCCCCGTTCATCCGCGCATCGATCGACAGGGGCGTCTCGCTGGTGAGCTATCGCGGGTGGGCGTACAGCTGGCGCGGGTGGGAACCGCCCAAGTTCACCGTGGACCACATCCCCTCCCTGAACAACGGCCGGAAGCTCCCCGCCGTTTTCAGCTTCGTCTGCGAGAACGGGAACTACGCGGAGTACGAGTGCTTCGGCGAGGCATGGATCCGAGCGGGAACGCCGGAAACGCCGAAGGGAGCGGTCGCCTTCATCGGGAACAGCGAGCACTGGTCGCACACCCGGCACAACGACGCCGCGGCGATCGGGGCTTTCGACGCGATCGGAGGAGAAGGGATCCGGCGGCTCGGCGATATCCTGCATGCATCCAAATACGAGATTTATCGGGAATTTCCCGACCTGGTCTACTACCAGGATCACGAGGACGAATCGGTCGAGTTCTACTTCTACATCTACAGCCTGCTCGGCGATCCCTCGATGGAGCTGCATCTCGGCGTCCCGCGGGAGATCGCCATCGCGAGGCCCGACACGATCGCAAAGGGGAGCAACTACTACTTCGTCACGGTGACCGAGGCGGGAGGGGGCGATCCGATCGAGGGGGCGCGGGTCGGGCTCTCCCAGGCGGGGGATCGGCTCGCCTCGGCCTTCACCGACGGGAGCGGCGAGGCGAAGCTCATCGCGGACTTCAGCGACGACAGCGCGCCCGTCGCGATCACCGTGACCGGAGGTGGGCTCCAACCCCTCCGTGACAGCGTCCCGGTCGTGAGCAACCGTACGCACCTCGGCCTCGCGGGCGTGTCCGTCCGGGACAACGGAGCGGGGCGGAGCCAGGGGAACGGGGACGGAGCGGCGAACCCGGGAGAGACCCTCGAGATTCGCGCGACGCTCCGCAACGCGAATGCGGTGGCGGCCTCCGGGGTGACCGGGTTCCTGGTCGGCCTGAGCCAGGGGTACACGATCGACCCGGCGCTCGTCGGTTTCCCCGACATCGCGGCGGGGGCGACGGCCGCATCGGAAACGACATGGGTCGTGCGCGTCGGCAAGGAGGTGGAAGACCGGCGCGTGCTCCGCTTTCTCCTCCAGGCCTACACGGGCGGCATCGAGACCGACAACGCGTTCGATCTCGCGGTTCGATCACACGACTTCCGGTACGACTCGCACGCGCTCGGCGGGGACGGCGTTCTCGATCCGGGCGACACGCTCACTCTTCACGTGACCGTGCGGAACGAGGGATCGGCGGGGGCGCCCGCCACGACCCTCCTTCTCCGCAGCGAGACGCCGGACCTCGCGGCGGTTCTCGATTCCGCCTCGAGCCTCGCCGTCCTCGGCACCGGACAGGCCGGGACGACCGCCGTCCCGTTCAGGGTTCACGCGACGGACAGCGCGGCGGTCGGCCAGGGTGCGGTCTTCACGCTCCTCGCGACGACCGCAAGCGGGATCGTCCGGACGACGAGCTTCACGATCGCCGTCGGCACGGCGAGCCACAGGGCTCCTCTCGGGCCGGACGCCTACGGGTATTACGCGTACGACAACTCGGACACTGACTACCCGGACGGCGCGCCGCTCTACGAGTGGATCTCCTGCTCCCCGGCGTACGGCGGCGCGGGAACCGGCCTCGACCTCGAGGACAACGACTTCGCCATCGACTCAATTCCCTTCCCGTTCACCTTCTACGGGAAGAGCTACAACTGGATTCTCATTTCCGACAACGGCTGGGCGGCGTTCGATACGATCGCCGCCTACGACTTCTACAACTGGAGCCTTCCGAACCGGTACGGCTCGGCGGCGATGATCGCCCCGTTCTGGGACAACCTCGACCCGGAGAAGGCCTACGGCGGCGCGCGCGTGGGAGACGGCGTGTACGTCTTCCCCGACACGGCGAACCACCGCTACGTGATCGAGTGGAGCCGCCTGGGGAACCTGCGGCCCCACCACGGGAACCGGCTCGACTACGACGAGCTGCAAACCTTCGAGTTGATTCTCTACGATCCGGTCCACTACCCGACTCCCACCGGAGACGGGGTGATCCGTTTCCAGTACAAGCAGGTGGTGAACAACGATTTCGACCGGATGTACGCCTCGGTCGGGATCGAGGACGCAAGCGAGGAGATCGGCCTCGAGTACAGCTACACGAACCTCTACCCGGCGGCGGCCTCCCCCTTGTCGGCGGGGCTCGCGATCGAGTTCTCGACGAAGCCGCCCCGACACGAGCCGTTCCGCCTCGCGGCCTTCCGCGCCGAACCCGGCGAGGAAGGCGTCCGGCTCGTCTGGGAGCCGTGCGACGATCGCCCGCGCGGCGCGACGGTCGTCTACCGCGAGGGAGCGGACGGGTCGCGCGCCGCCGCGGCCGGCTGGATGCTCCCCGCCTCCTCCCGCGAGTTCCTCGACACGGAGACCGACCCCGATTCGAGCGCCGCCTACTGGATCGGCTCGCTCGACCCGGTGGGGAACGAGACGCTTCTCGGCCCGTTCCCCTACGCCGGGCGCGCCGGGGGGCCGGCTTTCGCCCTCGTCTCGCTCGGGCCGAACCCCTCGCGCGGCTCCTCGGTCCTCCGGTACATGCTGCCGTCGAAAGAGAGGGTGAAGCTTCGCATCTACACGATTTCGGGCCGTATCGTGCGGACGGTGATCGACGGCGAGGCGGACCCCGGCGGCGGAACCGTCGTGTGGGACGGAAGAGACGACGCCGGCCGGGAGGCGCCGAGCGGCGTCTACTTCGCCCGGTTCGAGACGGAGCGGGAACGGCGCGCCGTGAAGCTCCTTCTTCTTCGTTAGGGGACCGAGGTGAACGGGTCGCGCCTCATTCGATCGACGCCGGGTGCCGCGCTCGCCCTCCTTCTCGCCCTCGCGGCGGGAGCGGGAGCGGAAATCCCCTCTCCGAAGAACGGGCGCTCGCGGGCTCTGTTTCCCGCCCTCCTCCGCGCGGCGGACGGACCGGACGAGCCGGGCGCGGCCCCCTCGAACAAGAGCGGCTCCGGCATGAGCAAGGAGCAACCGAAGAGCAGTTTCGATCTGCGAATGTCCGGCATCTTCGCGCTTCGGTTCGAGTACGACGACAACATCATCCACTACTCGGACGAGGATCTCTTGATCTTCACCACCCAACCGAGCTTCGGCAAGTTCTCGATCACGCAGGCCGGAGACTGGATCATCCGGCCGAGGCTCGACCTCACGGCGGAGACGAAGGCGCTCACCGGCAAGGACCTCGAGGCGCAGCTCCGCCTCACGAGCTGGCGCTACGTTGAGAACAGCATCAAGAGCAACGAGTCGTACCAGCTCCGCCTCAAGCACCCGGGGTTCGGGAGAGACAACTTCCAGCTCACGTTCTACCACGCCCCCCTCTCCTACATCCGCAACTTCCGCGACCGGGCGCCGTTCACCTCGCGGGCCGCTCCGCTCGATTACACGGATTTCTCGTACACGTCTACGTCCATCACGCTCGGCTACTGGCGTCGCCTCTCCTCCTCCTTCGATGGGAAGCTCGAAGTGAAGCACTCCTGGCGTTTCTTCAACCAGGCCTTCATGGAGAACGACACGTGGGAGTGGAGGGCCGGCGGGTACATCACCTGGCGGGCGGTCGGCCCGCTCCGGATCACCGGCGAGTACGACTACAGCTATGCCGATGCACGGGGCGCGGACTCGGTGAACGAAGAGCGCGCTCTCTCCGACGACAGCGATCCCTCCTACGAGAGAGACTCCTACGGCCTCCGTTTCTCCCTTCGTTTCCGGAAGGGGTTCCTCAGCCTGAACGACATCTCCATGGGGGGCGAGTACCAGATCTACTACTTCACCAGCGAGAAGCGGCCCGAGGAGGATCCCCTCCACGTCGGGCGGCAAGACAACGTCTACCGCGTCGAGATCACCGGCGGGACCCGCCCCGTGCTGGGCCCCGCCGCGCTCGAGGGAGGCTACCGCTACACGAAACGCACCTCCACGGCCGTCGAGGTCGCGGCCGGCGGCGACATCGGCGAGGAGAAGGACTACACCGACAACCGAGCGTGGTTCGGCATCGAGATACCGTTCTAGAAGGAGCTTGCTTCATGAAGAGACAGGATCGACGTGGGCCGGGACCGAAGTGGTGGTGGGCGCCGGCGGCCGCGCTTCTCCTTCTCGGCGCGTGCGGCCGGCAGGAGCTTTACAAGCCGCCGACCGCCCCGATTCAGGTGGTGGGAAGGCTCGAGCTTCCGAGCGAGGCGCAGGACGTCGCCGTGCTCGGGGAAACGGCGTACGTCGCCGGCGGGCAGGCGGGCCTTCACATCGTCGATCTCTCGGATCCGCGAAACCCCGTCTTTCTCAAGACGATCGACACGGTGAAGTTCGCCGAGGCGGTCAAGGCGGCGAGCACCGCCTTCGGCGGGGACGTCGTGGACATCGCGTTCGTCGTCGAGGGGACCGAAGGGATCACGAGCTACAACGTGTCCGATCCGCTGAACGCCTTCTCGTTCAACCAGGGAACCACCGCGGTTGACGGAAACGGAATGTTCGTCGAGATTCCCGACGAACCGTCGGATCCGTACATCGTCTACCTCGCGGAAAGCTGGAAGGGCGTCCGCATCTTCGAGTCGAGCCCCGCGACGCCCGGGCTTCTCGCGTACAACGGGGTCTTCGCCGACACGCGCGGATACGCGAAGGCTATCGCCGTTCGGGACGGGTTCGCCTTCGTGGCGGACGACGAGATGGGGCTCGCGGTGCTCGATGTCCGCACGCGGATTCTCGGCTCGGTGCTGGTCGTCTCCTCTTGCGACACGGAAGGGTACGCCCGCGGAGTGGCGGTCGACGGGAACTACGCGTACATCGCGGACTACCACATGGGGCTCGCGGTGATGGAGCTCCGAGAGGAGACGAGCGAGTCGGGCGAGAGCGTGCCGGTGCCGTACCCGTTGGCGACGCTCCCGCTCGGCGGCCGCAGCCAGGCGATCGTCGTTCGGGACGATCTGGCGTTCCTCGCCGCCCAGGACGGCGGGGTCCACGTCGTCGACGTGTCGATTCCCTCCTCCCCGCAGTACCTCGGGACCGTCATCAGCCTCTACGCGAACGGGGTCGCCCTTGCCGGGAACGGTCTGGTCGTCGTGAGCGACCGCGACGAGGGGCTCCTCGTCCTCGGGGGCCTCGACGAGTTCGACGACGTGACGGCGCCCGCCAAGGTCTGGACGCTGGATCCGGCCGCCGCGGGCTCGAACGCGATCCGTCTCGAGTGGACCGCTCCGGGCGACGACGGCCTCTCGGGGAGCGCGTCCGAGTACGACGTCCGGTATCACACCGCGCCGATCTTCTCCCTCGAGGAGTGGGGCGCGTCCACGGCGTGCACGGGGGAGCCGTACCCTTCCGATCACGGGACGAAGGAGCGCTTCTGGGTGGAAGGCCTCGCGCCCGGCACCGAGTACAACTTTGCCCTCAGGACGCAGGATGACGCGGGAAATTGGTCCGCCCTCTCGAACGCGGCGGCGAAGGCGACCGCGCCGACG
>JBDRFQ010000408.1:0-6622 GCA_043818685.1 Candidatus Eiseniibacteriota bacterium | reverse complement strand
CCTCCGGCGCGCCTGCCCGTGCGCGAGCTGCGTCGACGAGTCGAGCGGAAAGCGAACCCTCGATCCTCTCTCCGTTCTCGACACGGTGCGGCCGGTCCGGATCGAGCCGGTCGGGCGCTACGCGATCCGCATCCTGTGGAGCGACCACCACGACACGGGGATCTACTCCTTCGAGTACCTCCGGTCTCTCGCCGACGGGCGGAGCCCGAAGGGGGGGTAGCCTGGATTATGCGCGCGTTTCCTACTGCGGACGCGGGGGGGCGGTACCCGATTACGCGCGAGATGCGGTGTCCGGTTCCGCGCCCCCCCCCGCCCGTCTCGGGTTGCAGGAGTCCGGGCGGTTCTTCTATACTGACGGCGGGAGGAGGTAGATCCTCCCGAAGTCGGTTGGCACGGCCAAGCGATTCACGATAGAATCTCGTCTCGGCGAAATCGGATCCCCCCGCGAAACGACGGGGGAACACCGGTCGGAGTTCTCGGGTTCTCGCCGCCGGCAGTGCCCGGTCCGAGGAGGCGGTTGCAGGATGTGGGCGAGGGGGGAGCGGAGCTTGGAAACGAAGGAAAGCCTGTCGGAAGTGGAAGTGAAGAAACGTCTCGCCGATCTTCCCCAGTGGAAGAAGAACGGCAAGGCGCTCCAGCGGGTCGTCGATTTCCAGGAGTACCTCGAGGCCATCGACTTCGTCCACATCATCGCGGAGATCGCCGAGGAGCTGAACCACCACCCGGACATCGAGATTCGCCACACCCGTGTTTCCGTGAGCTGCCTCACGCACCGATGCAAGGGGGTCACGAACCGGGACTTCGAGCTGGCCCACAAGATCGAACGGCTCATCGAAGAGACACTGACCGATTGAAAGAGGCCGAGACCCCTCCCGCGACTCCGGCGCAAGACGCGGAGCCGCGCTTCTCCATCCGGGCCGTCCCATGACACCAACCCGCGCGCGATCCTCCCGGCCGAGGGTTCTCTTCGATCTCCGCTGGATCCGGAGCGCGCGCCCCGACGGGATCGGGCGCTACGCGCTCGAGCTCTTCCGCGCGCTGGCAGAGAGCGACGAGGGGCGCTCCTACGAGGGGCTCTACCGCGACGAGGAGATCCGGAGCGCCGTCCTCGGCGGCCTCGAGGAGAGCGCCTCTTTCGTCCGGGCGCCTCACGGGCTTTTCTCGCCGGCGAACGCGATCGCGCTCACGCGCGTGCTGAGGAGGCGAAGCTGCCGCTTCTTCGTCGCGCCGAACTACCTCGGGTTTCCGGCCGGGCGAGCGCCGGGGACGATCCGGATCGCCGTGGTGCACGATCTGATCCCCTGGGAGTTGCCCGAGGCGCGCGCGGGGAACCTCAGGTGGAGGGTCTTTTATCGGTGCGGGTTTCTGGGGCACCGCCTCCTGCGGGCTCCGGACCATCTCGTCGCGGTCTCGGAGAGGACGCGGGAGGCGCTCGTCTCGCGGTTCGGCGTGGAGCGCGAGAGGATCTCGGTGGTGCCCGGCGCCCCCTCGGCGCTCTTCCAGCCCGAGGGGGAAGGGGACGAAGCGGTTCTCGCCCGCATCGGCCTCCGCGCTCCGTACTTGCTTTATGTCGGAAGAGGCGACCGGCACAAGAACCTCGGGCGGTTGATCGAGGCGCACCGGCGTCTTCCGGGCGCGCTTCGCGAGCGCTTCCCCCTCGTGATCGCGGGGACCGATCCGGGGGCGAGCGATCCCCTCGTGCGCGCCCTTTCCGGGGTGAGCGACGCCGAGCTCGCCGCGCTCTACCGGTCGGCGGCGTTTCTCGTGCTGCCGAGCCTCGCCGAGGGGTTCGGGCTTCCGCTCGTCGAGGCGTTCGCATGCGGGACGCCTGCCCTCGTCTCGCGGATCGCGCCGCTCACCGAGATCGGGGGAGAGGGGGCGCGCTTCTTCGATCCGGAGAACGTCGACGAGATCGCGGTGGGGCTCCTGGCCGCGATCGAGGACGATGCGAGGCGCGAGGCGATGCGCCGCGCGGCTCTGGAACGGGCGCGCGCCTTCACCTGGGAGAAGAGCGCCGGGATGTTCGCGGAGGTTTTGGAGAGGCTCGATCGCTCGAGCCCCGAGCGGCGAGAGCATCCCCTACCCTCCGCCGCCGTGCCGCGCGACGCTCGTGCCCCGCGTCGTCCCCGGCGCTGGCCGTGGTATAATTAAAGCCGTCCTGCAGCATGCCATCTGGTCGGAATCCGCCGCTCGGCTCTTCCCGCGAGGAGGTGCTTCCCTTGCGTTTCACGATTCTGTTTGCGCTCGCGCTGGCCCTGGGCGCGCATGTGTCCGTAGCCGAGGCACGCACCTGGATCGTCCGGACGGACGGCACGGGAGATGCCGCGACCATTCAGATGGGAATCGACTTCGCCGCCGCCGGGGACACCGTCCTCCTCGCCGGCGAGGTCTTCACCGGCACCGGAAACTGGAACCTCGACCTCCACGGAAAAGCGATCACCGTTCGATCCGAAGGGGGCGATCCGGCCGGCTGCACGATCGGCCTCGGGGGCCTCTACGCCCACCGGGGCTTCCGTTTCCATTCCGGGGAAGGTCCGGACTCCCGAATCGAAGGCCTGACCATCGCCGACGGCTCCCACAGTCAGGGGGCCGGGATCTTGGTTCAGAACGCCTCTCCGACCGTTGTCGACTGCCGGATCTTGAGATGTGTTTCCCAATCGGACGGAGGCGGCGTCAGCTGCACGGACAACGCTTCTCCGGTCTTCATCGGATGCACGATCGCCGAGAACGACGCCTACTTCTACGGAGGGGGAATACGGCTGGAGCTGGGAACCGAGGTGGAACTGTCGGCCTGCACCCTCAGAAGCAACACGGCGGTGCGCGGTGGGGGGATCTACTCGTACGGCGGGACCGTCGCGCTCGAGGGGTGCGTCTTTCTCGAGAACGTCTCCGAAGAGGACGGCGGCGCGATCTACCTCCACGGGGATGACGGCAGCGTCCTCGACTGCGTGTTCGCGCGGAACGCCGCCGAGACCGGATGGGGCGGAGCGGTCTACTGCGGCAACTCGTCCCCCCGCATCGGGCGCTGCACCTTCTGGGGAAACGCGGCCGATGTCGCGGGAGGCATTCACTGCCGGATCGCCTCGCATCCGCTGATCGAGAACACGATCATCGCGGCCTCGGCGAGCGGCTGCGCGCTCTACGCCGCGGATGTCGGTTACGAGCCGGTCCTCACCTGCTGCGATCTCCACGGCAACCCGGGCGGCGATTGGATCGGTCTCATCGCCGATCAGTACGGGGTCGAAGGCAATATCTCCGCCGATCCGCTCTTCTGCGATCCCCATGCCGGAGACCTCACCCTCGCCGCTTCCTCTCCGTGCCTCCCCGGGAACCACCCCGACGGCCACGACTGCGGGCTCATCGGCGCGCTCGGCCACGGGTGCTCGGGGCCGATCTCGGTCGAGCAGACGACCTGGGGGGGCGTGAAGGCGCGGTTCCGGTAGGAGGCCGAGATGGACGGGTACTGGACACGGCGGTGCGGCACCGCCCTCGCGATCGTCGGGGGCTTTCTCTGGTTGGCGGCGAGCGCCGCCGCGAGCCCCGTAGAGGCGGATCGGACCGCGGCGCGAGATCCCGCGCGCGGGCGAAGCGCGGCGCTTCGAGCCGAGAAGGCGGTGTCCGGGCGGGTGCCCTGTCCCGCGAGGTGCCTGCGGCCCTGGTCCCTTCCGGATCGCTGGTACGACGCGGACGGGAGCGAGACCTTCAATCCAGATCCCGTGGTGAACCCGAACGAGTTCTACGATCCGGACGCGACGGGGTACCAGGCGCCGGCCGACGTCGGGTTGCAGCTCACTCTCTGTCTCGGCAACCCCTCTCAAACCGACTTCCGGCAGCTCTCCTACTACCCGGTCATGTACCCCCCGCTCAACAAGGGGGGCCCCGTCGGCGGGGCGTATCGCTATCACGCGTGGATTCTCGGATGCGTGGACTCTTCATTCTCCGTGGAGGCGGCGGACACTCTCGTCTTGGAGCCGGGGAACATGGTCGGCCCCACCATCGCGGGTGTCGAGACGCTCATCGCCTCGGACCCGGGCGCCCACTGGGACGAGGGGGCCAACGAGGTCGTCGGGTCCGCGTATCCGGTGAGCCCGAGAATCGTCAAGGTGACGCTGTTCGATCCGGAGACGGGGATCATCTGTCCGGGCGCGGGGGCCGCCGTCGTGGCGGCGAGGATCGTCTCTATCTTCGTCGAGGGCCTCCTCGGTCCGGACCTCACGGTGCGCTTCGTGGACGAGGTGTGCGACGGGGAGACCTCCGTCGAGGGATCCTCCTGGGGCGGGGTCAAGAGCCGGTTCCGGTGAGGCGAGCGGCGGCACCCTCTCTCAAGGGCAACGCTCCCCCGGCCGCGTATCATCGTACCGGGCCTCTGGCCAACGAGAACGGTCCGGGCCTCAGCAGGAACGACGAGCGATCGCCAGATCGGCATGCGTCGCGTGCCGGACACGGAAGTCGATCCGGCCACGTCCGGCGATGAAAGGTGCCATGGCTCAGAGTTGGTGCCGACGCGGAATCATCTTCGCTTCGTCCATCGTGCTCGTGCTTTCGAGCGCCCGAGGAGAAGCCCCGCCACACCCTCCTCTCGATCCCTACACGGCGGACGAGAAGGAGAGGTTCATCTCTCCTCGGCTGTTGCGCGGCAGGGACCTTCGGCTCGCGGATCTCCCCCTGCACGAGGCCGACGGCCACGCGGCGTCGCCGGCCGGCTGCTCCCCCCCGGACTCCAGCCTGGGCGGAGACGATCTTTGGTGGAACGGGTTCGCCGTGCCCGGCGCCTATGCTCCGTTCGGCCACGGCGGGCCCGGGGGCCTCCGAACGATCTGCGCACACGACGGCGCGCTGCTGGTCGCCGGCTCCTTCGCCTATTTCGACGGCGTCGAGGCGAACGGAGTCGCTCGATGGGATGGAACCGCTTGGCGGTCCGCGGAGATTCGGGGAGGGGCGTTTCAGGCCTCCTGCTTCCTCGCTCGCGGCGAGGATCTTCTCGCGGGAGGGAGCTGCACTGATTCGAGCAGCGCCCTCTACCTCTGGGACGGGCTCTCCTGGGAGCCGGTGGCCGGCGGCCGGCTGACGGAGCCGGGGTGCAGCATCAACGGCCTCGCGCTTCTCGGTGATGACCTCATCGTCATCGGGCAAGGCCCCTACCGGGAGGGGCAGCGAGGGCGGTTCGTCCTCCTGGAAAGAGAAGGGTCGTGGATCGACATCACTCCGGACACCCTGTACGGTTCCTATCCCTTCCTGACGAGCGTCCTCGGAACCGAAGGCGAGGTTTGGGTCGGAGGGAGATTCCATCTCCGCGATGAGGATTCTACGGGCAACATCATGAAGTGGGACGGAGCATCCTGGGAGATCGCCGGCGGCGGAACGAACGAGCGGGTTTGGAGCCTCGCCGCGTACGACGGAAAGGTGGTGGCGGGCGGGAGCTTCTCTCGGGCGGGGAATGCGGATGCCGCCTGCATCGCTTCCTGGGACGGCAGCGGGTGGGTCCCGTTCGGAGAAGGGATACGCGGCCTCGGCGCCACCTGGGTCTCGACCCTCTACGCGGCGAACGGCAGGCTCTACGTCGGCGGGGACTTCGACACCGCAGGGACGATCGCCGCACAGTGCCTCGCGGTCTGGAACGGCACCGAATGGGAGGATCTCGGCTCCTCCGACCGCTACGACCTCGGCTACCCCCGGATCGCGGGGTTCGCCGAGCACGACGGGAACCTGGTGATCGCGGGGAACTTCAGTCCCGGAGACTTGCGCGGTCAAGGGAACGTGCTGCTCTGGAATGAAAGCCGGTGGTCGCGGGTGACGGGGAGGGGGGTCGACCTGATCGGACCCGCGACGGCGATGTTGCCTACCGAGACGGCTCTCATCGTGGCCGGGGAGTTCGCCCTTCCGGGAACCTGGGGGACGTCCCGGGGGGTCGCGCGCTGGGACGGCTCCGGATGGGAGATGCTCGGCGAGGGATTCAACGGAGCGGTCGCCGGTCTCGGGATGTTCCGGGGCCGGATCGTGGCGGGGGGATCGTTCACCGCAGTGGATTCCCAGGCGGTCGGTCACGTCGCGGCGTGGAACGGAGACTCCTGGGAGGGGCTAGGGGAGGGACTCGATGACGATGTCAACGTCCTGACGGTGTATGACGACCGCCTGATTGCCGGGGGCTGGTTCAGGTACTCCGGGGGGGACGTCGCCCGACGGGTGGCGCAATGGGACGGAACGGCCTGGACTGAAGTGGGGTTCGGCATCAACGGGGCAGTCTTCGATCTCGCCGTCTACGGAGGCGATCTCATCGCGTGCGGTTTCTTCAACTACGCCGGCCTCGATTGGATCCAGTGCATCGCCCGATGGGACGGAGAGGATTGGAGGCCGGTGGGGAGCGACGTCACCTACCGCTATGACTGTCCCGCCGTGACGGACCTCACCGTGTGGAACGGCCGGCTCGTGGCGGCCGGAGACTTCGAGGCGGTCTCCGGCGAGACCGCGGGCGAGCTGGCGATCTGGGACGGCGTCGCCTGGCACCCGGTGATGCCGAGCTGCGTATCGAGCGCGACCGAGCTCGGGACATTCGGGGGCAGGCTCGTTGTGGGAGGCTTCTTCCGGTTCGGCGACCTCGTCTGGGATCCGGGCTACGTCTTTC
>JBDRFQ010000407.1:0-2627 GCA_043818685.1 Candidatus Eiseniibacteriota bacterium | reverse complement strand
CCGCCGCGCCCGCTCCGGGAACCGGACGAGGACGGCGAAGCGCGCCTGCCCCTCGATGACCGTCGTCGCGACCTTCCCTCCGACCGCGGTCTCGACGAGATCGTTGACGTCCTCCACGTTGATCTTGTGGCGCGCGATCGCGCGCCGGTCCACGACGATCTCCACCTGCGAAAAGCCGGTGACTTGCTCCACCTTGATGTCTTCCGCCCCCTCGATTCCCTGAAGAACGACCGCCGCGCCGTTCGCCTTCTCCCGCAGGAGCTCGAGGTCGGGACCGAAGAGCTTGATCGCGAGATCGCTCTTGATCCCGGAGATCAGCTCGTTCACCCGGAGCGCGATCGGCTGCGAGAACGAGAGGCGGATCCCCGGAATCGCTCCGAGCGCCTTCTCCATCTCAGCGACGAGCTCCTCCTTGTTCCGTCCGGTCCTCCATTCCCCCCGCGGGCGGAGCATGGCGAAGACGTCGTTCTGCTCAGGGCCCATCGGGTCCTCGGAGATCTCGGCCCGGCCGGTCTTCGTCACGACCGTCTCGACCTCCGGGAACTCGAGGAGCATCCTCTCCATGACCGTCCCGACCGCGACCGAACCGTCCAGCGAGGCGGACGGGAGGCGCACCACGTTGATCGCGATCGCCCCCTCGTCGAGCCTCGGGAGGAACTCGGTTCCGATGCCGGCAAGAGCCGCGAGGGACGCGAGGAAGACGAATCCCGCCGAGGCGAGCACGATCTTCGGACGCCGCAGCGCCCGCTCGAGGAGGCTCGCGTAGGGGCGCCGGACGGCCCGGACGAGGGCGGGCTCTCCCGCTCCGCCCCCGCCCCTCGAAAAGGAGGCGAGCACGGGCACGATCGTGAAGGCGACGGCGAGGGAGCCGAGCATCGCGAAGCACATCGTGAGCGCGAGAGGCTTGAACATCTTCCCCTCCATCTCCCCGAGCGTGAAAAGAGGGAAGAAGACGATCACGATGATGAGGACGGAGAAGAGGATCGGCCGCGCCACCTCGCGCGCCGCCTTCCGGACGAGATCCCGCGGGTCCGCCCCGCTCCCCGGGGCGAGCGAACGGTGCCGGACGACGTTTTCGACGACAACGATCGATGCGTCGACCACCATGCCGACGGCGATCGCGAGGCCTCCGAGGCTCATCAGGTTCGCCGTGACCCCCCCCGCCCGCATCAGGAGGAAGGCGATGAGCGCCGTGAGGGGGAGCGAGGCGGCCGTGATGAGCGCCGCGCGCGCGTTCGAGAGGAAGAGAAAGAGAACGACGACGACGAACGCCCCCCCCTGGAGAAGAGCGTTCCTCACCGTCCGGATGCACGCCTGGATGAGCGCCGTGCGGTCGTAGAAGGGGGAGATCTCGACGCCGGCGGGGAGGGACGCCTGGATCCCGGGGATCGCCCCCTTGACCCGATCGACCACCGTCTTGGAGTTCTCCCCCCGGAGGAGGATCGCCATGCCGGCCACCGCCTCCCCCTCGCCGTCCCGCGTGACCGCCCCCTGCCGCGTCTGATGTCCGATCGCGATGTCGGCCACGTCCTCGAGATAGAGCGGAGTCCCGTCCTTCGCGCGGAGCACGATCTCGCCGATGTCCTTCACGCCGGCGAGGAGGCCGACGCTCCGCACGTACGACTGCTCCCAGCCGTGCTCGATGAAGCCTCCGCCGGCGTTCGCGTTGTTCCGCTCCACCGCCTCGACGACCTCGTTCAGCGTGAGGCCGTGTCTCCGGAGGCTCTCCGGACGGACGAGCACGTGGTACTGCTTCACGAAGCCGCCGAAGCTGTTCACCTCGTTGACTCCCGGCAGGCCGCGGAGCCTGGGCGCGACGATCCAGTCCTGAATCGTCCGGAGCTCCATCGGAGAGAGCGTTTCGCTCTCGAGGGTGTACTGGTAGATCTCTCCGAGCCCCGTGCTGATCGGCCCCATCTCCGGCTCCGCCCACTCGGGAAGCTCCCCCCGCGCCGCCTGGAGGCGCTGGAACACGAGCTGCCTCGCGAAGTAGATGTCGACGCCGTCCGCGAAGACCACGCTGACCTGAGAGAGCGCGGACTTGGAGAGGGAGCGGACCTCGCGCACGTCGGGAAGCCCCTGCAGGGCGAGCTCGATCGGGAAGGTGATCCGCTGCTCCACGTCCTCGGGAGCGAGCCCGGGCGCTTCGGTGAGGATCATCACCTGGACGCTCGTGACGTCGGGGAAGGCGTCGATCGGAAGGCGGCTCCACGCACCGATCCCCGCCCCGACGAGGAGGAGGGTCCCGAGGATCACGAGGAGGCGCTGCCTCAAAACGAAACGGAACAAGGTGTCCATGACCGTCCTTTCACGGGCCGGGACGCCGGCCCGCTCAGTCCGCGCAGCCGGCACCCATCTTCTCGCGGAGCACGTCGGACTTGAGGAGGAACGCGCCCTCGACGACGACCCGGTCCCCCGCCTCCAGCCCCTCGATGACCTCGATCCTCTCCGCGAACTCCCTCCCCCTCCGCACCGGCCGGCGGACGTAGTAGTCCTCTTCCATGTGGCGGAAGACGAACTCCTCTCCCTCGTCGGCGAGGAGCGCGTCCCGGGGGAGGGCGAGCACCTCCTCGCCGCCGCCGAGGAAGAGCCTCGCCGTGCAGAACATCCCCGGGCGAAGGAGCCCC
>JBDRFQ010000406.1:0-19073 GCA_043818685.1 Candidatus Eiseniibacteriota bacterium | reverse complement strand
GTGACCGCGCGCCTCAAGGAGGGAGGGGAGACGGTGCTCCCCGGCGCGGAGGCCTTCCGCCTCTACGACACGTACGGTTTCCCGCTCGAGCTGACCGAAGAGATGGCCGAGGCCGAGGGCTTCACCACGGACCGGGGCGCGTTCGAGGCGGCGATGGAGGAGCAGCGGACCCGCTCGCAGTGGTCGGCCGGCGGCGGCGGGGGCGCGCTCCCCGACCTCTCCGATGTCGACTCGCTCTTCGTCGGCTTTGAGGAACTCGAGACCGAGACGGAGGTCGCCGCTCTGGTCCGGGACGGGCGCCGGGTCGATTCGATCGGGGCGAACGAGGAGGGGGCCGTCTTGCTCGCGCGCTCCCCCTTCTATGGAGAGTCGGGGGGGCAGGTGGGGGACGCCGGGGAGATCGACGGCGCCGGCGGGGAGAAGCTCTTCCTCGTTCGGGAGACGATGCGCTCCCCGGACGAGAAGCCCCTCCTCTTCGGGACAGCGCTCGCGGGGATCCGTGTCGGAAGCCGTGTCCGCGCCGCGGTCGCGAAGGAGCGGCGGCTCGCGACGGCACGGAATCACACCGCGACGCACCTCCTCCATCGCGCCCTCCGCGAGGTCTTGGGCGATCACGTCCGGCAGGCGGGCTCTCTCGTGGCGCCGGACCGGCTCCGCTTCGACTTCGTCCATTTCGGGCGGGTGACCGAGGAGGAGCTCGGGCGGGTGGAGGCGCGGGTGAACCTCGAGATCCAGGAGGACCGGGCCGTCCGCACCGAGGTTGTCCCCTTTCGGGAGGCGGGGCAGAGGGGGGCGGTCGCCCTCTTCGGCGAGAAGTACGGGGAGCGCGTGCGCATGGTCGCGGTCGAGGAGTACAGCCTCGAGCTGTGCGGGGGAACCCACGTCCGGCGGACCGGGGAGATCGGGCCGTTCCTCGTCGTTTCGGAGAGCGCGGTCGGGTCCGGCACGCGGCGGATCGAGGCGATCACCGGAGCGGCGGCGTTCCGGAAGGTCCAAGAGGACCGCGAGACGCTCGCGCGCGTCGCGGGCGTGCTACGGGCGGCGCCGGAGGAGATCGTCCCGCGTGTGGAGAGCCTGCAGCGGCGCGTCCAGGGCCTCGAGAAGGAGCTCGACGAGGCGCGCCAGGCGGGGGCGGGGGACCGCGCCGGCGATCTGCTCGAGAAGGCGGTCCGCGTCGGCGACGTCCGGGTTCTCGCGGTGCTCGTCGACGGGGTCGAACCGTCGAGCCTTCAAGGAATCGTGGATCGTTTCCAGAGCGAGGAGAAGGCGCTCGTGGCGGTGCTCGGCGCCCGCGCCGGCGAGAAGGCGTTCCTCGTCGGAATGGTGAGCCGCGACCTCGTCGGCCGCGGGCTCTCGGCGGGCGATCTGGTCGGGAGGGCCGCTCGGCTCGTCGGCGGACGGGGCGGGGGGAAGCCGACCTTCGCCCAGGCGGGGGGGAAGGAGCCGGAGAAGCTCGCGGACGCGCTCCGCGAGATTCCGGGGTGGGTTCGCGGCATCATCGAGGGAGGGCCGGGCGATCGGACCGCTGTTTGAGCTTCTTCAGAGAAAGCGCAGGGAGACCGGAGCGCTCTTCCTTCCGCTCGTCGATCAGGAGCGGATCGAGCCGGCGGCGTGCGCGGCGCGCGCTACCCTTCTCGAGGAAAACGGCGCGGACGCGCTCCTCGTCGGCTCGAGCTTCGCCCTGCGCGATCGTTTGGACATAATCGTTTCCACGTTGAAGGAAGGGACGTCGCTCCCCGTCGTTCTTTTTCCGGGGAGCGCGCACCAGATCAGCCGGCACGCGGACGGCATCCTCTTCCTCACGCTCCTCTCGGGGCGGAATCCCCTCTTCCTCGTCGAGGAGCAGGTTCGATCCGCGCCGCGCGTGAAGGAGCACGGCCTCGAGGCGATCCCGACCGGCTACCTCCTCGTCGGCAGCGGCGGGAGGACGGTCCACTTCGTCTCCGGGACGCAGCCGATTCCGGCGGATCGTCCCGAGATCGTGATGGCGCACGCTCTCGCCGCCGAGTACATGGGGATGCGCGCGGTCTATCTCGAGGGGGGGAGCGGCGCCGCCTCGCCGGTGCCGGCCGGGACGATCCGTGCGGTGCGCGGCTACGTCACCGTCCCGCTCTTCGTGGGGGGCGGGATCCGGACCGCCGCCGAGGCCGCGGCGGCGCGCGAGGCGGGGGCGGACTTCGTCGTGGTCGGACACGCGCTCGAGGGCGAGGTCTCCGGAGAGACGGTGCGCGCGTTCGCCGATGCGATCCACGGCGCCCGCGCGCTCTCCGCGCGCCGGAAGTGACCGGCTCCTGATCCGTCCGGAGGAGTGTCGATGCGGACCCTGGTGACCGGCGGGGACGGACAGCTCGGGAGGGCGCTCCGCGCCCTTTTCGCCTCCGAGGGTGAGGTGGAGGCCCCCGACCTCGACCGGATGGACGTGACGGATCGCCGTGCGGTCTACGCGTTCTGCGAGCGGTTCCGTCCCGACCTCGTCGTCCACGCCGCGGCCTTGACGGACGTCGACGGCTGCGAGGGAGACGCCGAGCGCGCGTTCCGGGTGAACGGGGAGGGCGCCCGGATCGTCGCGGAGGAGGCGGCCCGGAGGAGCGCCCGGCTCGTCTTCGTCAGCACCGATTTCGTCTTCGACGGGGCGAAGGGGGAGGCCTACACGGAGGAGGACGAGCCGAACCCGATCTCGGTTTACGGCGAGTCGAAGCTCGCCGGGGAGAGGGCGACGCGCGTTCTCGTTCCCGACGCGGTCGTCGCGCGCACCGCCTGGCTCTACGGGGAGGGGGGGCCGGGGAACTTCGTGCGGTCGATCCTGAAGGCCGCGGGAGAGGGGAAGGATCTCTCGGTCGTCGACGATCAGCACGGGTCTCCGACCTATGCGGCCGACGCGGCCGGGGCTCTTCTCTCCCTCGTTCGGAGAGGGGCGAAGGGGACCTTTCACGTGGTGAACGCGGGCGAGACGAACCGCTTTCTCTTCGCGAGGAGGGTCCTGGATCTATCGGGCCGCGGCGGGGTCGTCGTGCGGCCGATTCCGACCTCGGAGAGCGGGCGTCCCGCGCGGCGGCCGGCGCGCTCGACCCTCCGGAGCGTGCGGCTCCGGGAGGCGGGGGTGGCGCCGCTCCGCCCGTGGGAGGAAGCCCTCGCGGAGTACCTCGCGCGAATCGGAGAGAGGAAGCCGTCCGATGTTTGACGAACGGGTGCGGGAGAGGCTCGAGGTTCTCGATCGGGTCCGGAGGGAACTCGCCGCGCCGTTCGAGGCGTTCGCGGCGCGCGTCGCCGCCTTGCTTCGTGACGGCGGCAAGATCTACTTTTTCGGCAACGGGGGGAGCGCCGCGGACGCGCAGCACATCGCGACGGAGCTCATCGACCGCCTGACGATGAGGAGGGACGCGATTCCCGCTCTCGCCCTCACCACGAACAGCTCGCTCATCACCGCGGTCGCGAACGATCACGGGTTCGAGATGGTCTTCGCGCGCCAGGTGGAGGCGTACGCCCGCCCGGGGGACGTTCTCGTCGGCATCACCACGAGCGGGCGCTCGGAAAACGTCCTTCGCGCGTTCCGAACCGGCCGGGCCCTCGGCACGATGAACGCCGCCTTCACGGGCGCTCGCGGCCTCGCGGAGCCGGCCCTCGCGGATCATCTTCTCGCCGTTCCCTCCGGGGACACCCAGCTCATCCAGGAGATGCACATCGCCCTGGGCCACCTTCTCTGTCTCGCGATCGAGGAACGGCTCTTCGGGCATTCGAACGATGAATGAACGCCCTCCCGCTCGAGCCGGCGCCCTGAAGGGGGCCTCCATCCTCTGCATGGCCTCGGCGAACTGGGACGCCGAGCTCTGGACGAACAGCCAGCACCTGATGAGCCGCCTCGCGCGGGACAATCGCGTTCTCTTCGTCGAGTCGGTGGGCCTCAGGAGGCCGCAGGCGCGCTGGCGGGACCTCTACCGGGTCGGGGGGCGGCTCCGGAACTGGGCGCGCGGCGTGAGGCCCGCCGGCGAGAACCTCCTCGTCTACTCTCCCCTGATCATCCCGTTCTACAGCGTGCCGTGGATCCGGGATCTCAACTTCTGGATTCTCCGGACGACCCTCTCGCGCATTGCCCGGAAGCACGGCTTCCGCGCGCCGATCCTCTGGACCTTTCTGCCGACCTCCGGCGATCTCGTCGGGCATCTCGGCGAGAGCCTGGCGATCTACCACTGCGTGGACGAGTACGGGGCGAACCCGGGCGTGCCTGCACGGGTGATCCAGCAGATGGAGAAGAAGCTCCTCTCGGCCTCGGACCTCGTCTTCACGACCTCGCGCTCGCTCTACGAGGGGAAGCGGCGGTACAACCCGAACACCCACTATCTCCCCAACGTCGCCGACGCCGATCATTTCCGCAGGGCGACCCTCCCGGAGACGGAGGTTCCTCCGGCTCTCCGCTCCCTCCCGCGCCCGGTCGTCGGTTTCGTCGGGGCCCTCAGCGACTACAAGGTGGATTTCGGGCTTCTCATTCACGTGGCCCACGCCCATCCGGAGTGGTCGATCGCCCTCGTCGGGCCGGTCTGGGCGGGAAGCCGCGCGGACGACGTGAGAACCCTCGAGAAAATGGAGAACGTCCGGTTCTTCGGCGCGCAGGCCTACGCGGAGCTCCCCGCCTGGATCAAGGGGTTCGACGTATGCATGATTCCCTTCGCGGTGAACGAAACAACAATCAATGTTTTTCCGATGAAGTTCCACGAGTACATGGCGACGGGGAAGCCGATCGTGGTCGCCGATCTCCCCTCGATCGCGGAGTTCCGGGAGCACTGCCGGATGGCGGGGGGGGCCGAGGAGTTCACCCGTGCGATCGAAGAGTCCCTGCGCCCGGAGCCGCCAGGGGCCGCGGAGAGGCGCGTGGAAGTCGCGCGCCGAAACACCTGGGAGGTGCGCATCGAGGAGATCGCCTCGATCATCGAGAAGGAGAGCGCGGGGGGGCGTCCGGCGGGGCGGTCGGCGCCTCGGGGCCGCATCGGGATCGACATCCGGAAGATCCACGATTTCGGGATCGGCACGTACATCAGGAGCCTCGTGCGCGAGCTCTCCAGGATCGATCCCCACCGGGAGTATGGTGTCTTCCAGAACGCGGACGAAGAGATGCAGTGGGGGGAGAACATCATCCCGGTGGTGGACAACTCGCCGAAGTACTCGCTCCGGGAGCACATCTCGCTCCCCCTCAAGATGCGGCGCCACAGGATTGACCTCTTTCACTCGCCGCACTATGTCCTCCCCGTGACGCGTCCCTGCCGGGCGGTCGTCACGATCCACGATCTCATCCATCTGTTCTATCCGCCTTCGCGGGCGGCCGCCCTCTACGCCCGGGCGATGATGAGCGCGGCGACGCGGAGCGCCTCCCGCATCCTCACCGTTTCGAACGCCTCCCGCGAGGACATCGTGCGGGTTCTCCGCGTCGCCCCGGAGAAGGTCGTGGTGATCCACAACGCCGTCGATGAACGGTTCGTCCCGCTGGAAACGGGGCGCGCCCGCGAGGAGGTGGCGCGGACGATCGGGGTCGAGGGGGAGTACATCCTCTGCGTGAGCAACTGCCTCCCCCACAAGAACCTCCGCAGGCTGATCGAGGCGTTCGCGAGGCTGAAGAGGCAGGGGTTCGGCGGCGATCTCGTTCTCGCGGGCGTCGAGGCGGCGAAGGCGCGGGATCTTCCGCGCGCGGTTCGTGAGAACCGTCTCGGAGAGAGCGTTCGCTTCGCCGGCTTCGTCCCCGACTCGTTCCTCCCCGCGCTCTACGGCGGCGCGCGCGTCTTCGTCTTCCCTTCTCTTTATGAGGGGTTCGGCCTCCCCCCGCTCGAAGCGATGGCATGCGGCGTTCCCGTGGTGGTCTCCGACACGCCGGCGCTCACCGAGGTGGTGGGAAGTGCTGGGCTCCGCGTGGATCCGGAGAGAGTGGAGTCGATCACGGAGGGGATTGCGCGGCTCCTCGGCGATCCGGCCCTTCACCGGCGCTACGCGGAGGAGGGCCTGCGGCACTCCCGCCGGTTCTCGTGGCGCGCGGCGGCCGAGCAAACGCTGCGGGTCTACGAGGAGGTGATCGGCCACGGCTAGCAGACCGATCCCTTTCGCGGGACGGCGCGTCGCCATCGTGCACGACTGGCTCACCGGGATGCGGGGGGGCGAGTGGTGTCTCGACGTCTTCTGCGAGCTGCTCCCCGGGGCGACGATCTTCACGCTCCTCCATCTGCCGGGGCGCGTCTCGAAGAGGATCGAGTCGATGGAGATCCGCACCACGTTCATCGAGAGGCTGCCGGGTGCGCGCGCGTTCCATCAGCGCTACCTCCCGCTCTTCCCGGCCGCCGTCGATCGTCTCGACCTCTCCGGGTTCGACTTCGTCCTCTCGTCGAGCCACTGCGTGGCGAAGGGGGCGGAGGCGCCGGACGGCCGGCGGCACGTCTGCTACTGCCACACGCCGATGCGCTACATCTGGGAGTTCTACGAAGACTACTTCGCGAACCCGAGGACGGGAACGCTGACGCGCCTCGTGATGCCCCTCGTGGCCTCCTATCTCCGGCGGTGGGACGTGCGGACCGCCTCCCGCGTCGATCGCTTCGTCGCCAACTCGGCGCACATCGCCGCGCGCATCCGGAAGGCGTACGGCCGCGAGGCGGAGGTCGTTCATCCGCCGGTCGACGTCTCCCGCTTCCGGGCGGACCTCCCGCGCGGGGAGTACTTCCTCGTTCTCTCCGCGCTCGTTCCGTACAAGAGGGTGGAGCTCGCGGTGCGCGCCTTCAGCCGGCTCAACCTCCCGCTCGTCGTCGCCGGGCGCGGCCCGGAGAGGACGCACCTCGAGAGGATCGCGGGCCCGAACATTCGCTTCGAGGGATGGCTGGGGGAGAGCGAGGTCGCCGATCTCCTCGCGCGCGCGCGCGCCCTGGTCTTCCCGGGGGTCGAGGACTTCGGCATCGTTCCTCTCGAGGCGATGGCGAGCGGGTGTCCGGTGATCGCGTTTCGAGCGGGGGGCGCGCTCGAGACCGTCGTCGAACGGGGCGCGGAGGGGGGCGCGGTCCCCACCGGCCTCTTCTTCGACCGGCACGACGCGGAGTCGCTCGCCGAGGCGGTGCGGAAGTTCCGCCCGGACGACTACGACCCCTGGAAGCTCCGCGCGCACGCGACGCGTTTCGACCGGAGCTTGTTTCTCGAGAAGATTCTCGGCCTGCTACGGGAGGAGGAATCCATGCTCGGCTGAGGCGCGGGGCGAGCGGGGCGGGGACGGGATGCGTCCCTCTCGGGGACGCCTCCGAGCGCGCGGCGCGCGCTCTCGGCTCCGATTGCACGACCACCCGCGGCGAACGGCGGGGCCGTCCGATCGCCCCCCGTGTTCCCCCGGTGAAGGGCCCCGAGGTTCGCGACGGCGGCGGCCGGTGCAAGACTCGGTTTTCGGAGCACGGCTCGCCGCATCTCACGGGAAAGCAAGTGAGCAACAAATCGTCGACGAACTAGGGAATGTTCTCGTTCGTGAGGCGCTCGAGCGCCTCGCGCGCTGCCCTGTTCTCCGGATCAAGGCGGAGCGCCTCCCGCAGCGCAGCCTCCGCTTCCTCTCTTTGCCCCTGCTGCTCGTAGACCGAAGAGAGGATGAGATATCCGCGGGATCGCTTGCCGTACTCCGCCGCCGGTGTCCTCCGCATCGCCTCTTCCACGGCCCCGATGGCCTCCGGGCCTCGCCCCGATCTGGCCCTCGCAATTCCGAGGAGATAGAAGGCGTCGTACCGATGCGGATCCGTGCGGGTCAGGCTGTCGAGGTGTTCCGCCGCGTCCTCGAAAGAGCCCCGCGTCAGGAAGAACTGCCCTGCTTGCTGACGCAGGTAAGCCCTATCCTCTCGGTCCTTCGTCTCGAGCAGGATCGATGCGAGCGAGGACCGGAAGAGCCGGACCGCTTCTTCCTCCGCCCCCGAGCGCCTCCGTCTCTGCGACGCATTCGAGCAGATCATCGTGAAAGAGTCTCGGGTTCCAGCGGGAAGCCCGGAGACCCTCTACCCGCATTTCGAGCGCGCGGGCCGCGTCCCCTCTCGAACGGAAGTGCTGCACCAGGTGGAGGCGATAGGCGATTCGGAGCGACACCACATCCCACGATCCCGGATACGTGCGTAGAAGCCGGAGATATCGTTCCTGGCACCGATCCGCGTCCGCGTTGAGGGCGATTCGCGGGAGGAGCACCAGGAGTTGCATGGCGGTCACGACGACCGCGATCGGCGCGAGCCCCGTCCGCCATCTCGCGGCCGCGAGCCGAACGGTGAGAAGCGCGATCGGGAGCGCCGGGAGCGAAAGGAGATCCCAATCCCCGAAAGCCCCGTACTGGGGCCGGAGGAAGAAGAACCCGGCCGCCTGGGCAAGGCCGGCCGACGCGAGAAAAACCGAGAAGCGATCGCCCCCCGTTCCGGCTGCTTCCGACCTCGGTGCCTTTCCCCTCGCCCGCCTGGGCGCGAGCGCCAGAAGAAGGACAAGCACTCCCGGGAAGACCAGCAGCCCCTGGTTGATCAGGTTGAGGGCGTGCGTCCAAGAGAAGAGAGCATAGGGGAAGAGATCCCGATTGATGTTCCCTCCGGGGCAAAGGGGCAGAACTCCGGAGATCGCCCGCGTCTCGATCTCCCCCTTCGACAGCGCCGAGATGGACCCGAGCACTCCGCCCGTGAGGAGGCCGGCGATCACGGTCGTCGTGCCGGCTGCGACGAGGATCGCCGCTCGCCTTCCGTGTCTTCGCCGATGCGCGGTGTAGAGCACGACCCCGAGCGACACCGCCCATGCCGCGTAGGTGACGTGGAGTAGGACGAGAAAGGCGAAGAGAGCGACGGCGGGTCCGACGCTCCTCTTGCGAACAACCGCATCATGGCCCGCGATCAGGTAAGCGAGCGCCGCCGGGAACGAGAGGGCGTACGCCTCCACGTAGCCGAAGAACGCCTGCATCACGCCGAGAGTGAGGAGCACGAGCAGCGCAAGGACGCGCTCCCCGTGGGACCTCGAAGCCCTGCGCGCGTAGAGGAGAGCGAGACCGACGTAGACGAGACCCGCCGCCATGCTGAGACCGGCATAGGTGGAGGTCGCATCCGCCGCACCGAGGGGACGAACCACTCGGAAGACGATCGCGTGGATCGTCGTGCTCAGCCCCTCCGGACCCGTCCACCATCGTCCGTCGGCCACCGCGTTCGGGAGGATGCGGCCGTCGCCGAGCAGGTGAGCGGCGACCCGAAACTTCCAGAAGGCCACGGCCGCCGTGCCGAGGAGGAGGACGGGGCCGAGCCTTCCGGCCGTTCCCGCCCGAGTTGTCCCGAACGGCGCGGCGCGCGCCGCGATCGCTCGAGCGACCGGGGGGGCGCAGGCCGCGAGCGCCGCGGCGATCACGAGGAACCGAAGGGCCGGAGGGAAGAAGGCCAGATGATGGACGCCCCACAGCCACGGGGTTCCCCGGATGGACGCGTAGCCGACGAGGAAGACGACTCCGACTCCCAGCAGCGAAAGGCGCCTGGGAAAGCTCGTGCCCGACATCATCCCGATCATCATGGCGCCGGCGATGCCGAGTCGGCAAGCGGGATCGGACGGCCGCGTTTCTCGAGCCGCGTATGCTACCATCGACCCGCAATGATCTCGCTCGTCGGAGTTTCAAAGGAATACGGGGGGCGCACTCTCTTCGCGGGGGTGAACCTCACGATCGGCGTCTCCGAGAGGATCGGTCTCGTCGGGGCGAACGGCTCGGGCAAGACGACCCTCCTCGAGATCCTCGCCGGCAACGTCGAGCCGGACGAGGGGAGCATCGCGCGAAACCGCCGGGCAGCGACCGGCTATCTCCTCCAGGAGGTACCCCGAGGGGCGGAGCGGACCCTCTTCGATGAGATGCTCGCCGGAGCCGACGAGGTCGACCACATGCGAAGACGCCTCGCCCTCCTCGAGGAGGAGATGCGCTCCGAGAGGAACCCGGAGGAGGTCGAGGCGCTCGTCCGCGAACACGGCGAGATCGAGAGGCACTTCGACAAGAGCGGGGGATACGACCTCCCGGCGGAGGCGAAGAGGATCCTCGGCGGTCTGGCGTTCCGAGAAGGGGACTTCGACCGTCGTCTCTCCGAGTTCTCGGGCGGGTGGCTCATGCGTCTCCAGCTCGCGCGCCTCCTGCTCAGAGAGCCGGATCTCCTTCTCCTCGACGAGCCGACCAACTTCCTCGATCTCGATTCGGTCGTCTGGCTCGAAGAGTACCTCCGCGCCTACGCGGGGTCGCTCGTGCTCGTCTCGCACGACCGGGTGCTCCTGAACCGTCTCTCCTCGCGGATCCTCGAGGTCGAGAGGGGGACGATCACCTCGTTCAAGGGGAACTACGACGACTACGCCGAGGCGCGCAGGGTACGCGACGAGGGGCTCGAGGCGGCCAAGAAGTCGCAGGACAGGAAGATCGCGCAGGCCGAGCGCTTCATCGCCCGCTACCGGGTTCGCAAGGACACCGCGCGGCGCGTTCAGAGCCGCATCAAGATGCTCAAGAAGATGGAGCGGATCGAGGCGCCGGCCCACCGGAAGGCGATCGGCTTCTCGTTCCCGGAGCCCCCGCGTTCGGGGAGGATCCCGATCGAGCTGCGGGGAGTCTGCCGGCGGTTCGACGAACTCCGTGTCTACGAATCGCTCGACTGGAAGATCGAGAGGGGGGAGAGGATCGTCCTCGTCGGTCCGAACGGCGCGGGGAAGTCGACGCTTCTCAAGATCCTCGCCGGCGTTCTCGATCCCGACGCGGGGGAGAGGGTGCTCGGACACAACGTGAGCGTCGGCTACTACGCGCAGCACCAGGTGGAGGCGCTCGACTATCGCAAGACGATGCTCGACGAGATCCTCGATTGGGTGCCCGACCTCACGCAGCAGCGGGCCCGCGCGATTCTCGGCCGGTTTCTCTTCAGCGGAGAGGACGTGTTCAAGAAGATCCAGGTCCTGTCGGGCGGGGAGAAGGCGCGCATCGCTCTGGTGAAGCTCCTCCTCCGCCCGCCGAATGTCCTTCTCCTCGACGAGCCGACGAGCCATCTCGACATCCCCTCGCGCGACGTTCTCGCCGACGCGCTCGGGGAGTACTCCGGATCGCTCGTCATGATCTCGCACGACCGCCACTTCATCGAGTGCCTCGCGAGCCGGGTGGACGAGGTGGGGGGAGGGGGCGTGCGCACCCACCTCGGCTCCTATGGCGACTACCTCGCCGGAAAGGAGGCGGCGCGCGCGGTGGAGAAGGAGGCGGCCCCCGCGGCCGAGGAGCCGCGGAGGGAAGCGCCGCGCGAAGAGGCTCTCGAGCCGTCGAGGGGGCGGAGGTCGCGCGAGGCGAAGCGCCGCCGAGCGGAAGCGCGGAACGAGCGCTACCGGAAGCTCGCCCCGGTGCGGGAGGAGCTCGAGAGGGTGACGGCGGAGATCGAGGAGCTCGAGCGGAGATGCGCCGGGATGGAGAGCGCGATGGCGAGGTCCGAGTTCTACTCGCAGGAGGGGGATTTCGGGGAGACGTTCCGTTCGTACCGTGAGCTGAAGGCGGAGATCGAGGAGAAGACGGAGCGGTGGGAAGAGCTCATCCTCCGGCTCGAGGAGATGGAGAGGGAGCTCGAGCGGGAGGACGGAGCGGAGTGATCGTTTCGGGCGGGCGGAACGAAGAGGAAGGGCGCGTTATTCGGTGCCTCGCCACGAATTTCGGAAATTCGTAGCCGGGCACCGAATACGGCGCCGAATCGAGTCTACACGTCGATGCCCGGCAGGCCGACCCTCGGGTGGAAGAGGCGCAGAAGCTGCGCGTCGAGATCCACGATCCGGAGCCGGTGGGCGCTGCACCCCTTTCGAAGGCAGCCCTCGAGAATCCCTCCCCCGGGCAGATGGAGGACGAACATCCGGGCCGAGCAGGTCGGACAGAGCTCCTTCTCGTCGCGGAGGGAAACGCCACACTTCGGGCATCGAAAATCGACCTCTTGCCCTTCTGGGATCTCGATGTCGCAGACGTTGTCGAAGCTCCCGTACATCGGATCCAGGTGGATCATTCCCTTCCAATCGCCGAACGAGAAGTCGATGCCGATCGAGGGATGGCCGTGGATCGGGACATTGGGGACCATGAGATCGCAACCGTTCGGGCAGGCCGCTCTCCGCACGGCGTAGGACGCCGCGGGAACGTTCACTTCGATCCTCTCCGACTGCTCTTCGCTCATCGATCTCCCTCCCCTCTATCCTCGCAGGGAATCAGTCGGACCGCCTCTCACTCCCCGGCCGCCGGGCTCCAGATTCCGTAGCCCTCCTCGTGTACGGTTCCCCGCCCTTCGTAGACGTACGTCGCGTGCGCGTTGTAGTCCCATCCGAGGTACTCGGAGTCGCCGCCGCCGTGAGTCGTGATGAGAAAGCGGTCGGCGAGCCCGCCGAAGTAGCGAACCTGGTCCGCCGGCCACTCCTGGTCCCCTCCGCTCGGATCGACCGGCATCCAGCCGATGCCCGGCAGGAACACCTCGCACCAGCGGTGGTAGACATCGTCGATGGAGGCGTCGTCGCCGCGAACGACCACGCTCCCCTCGTATCGCGCGGGGAGCCCGGCGGATCGGGCGAGGGCGATGTACAGGAACGCGTACTCGGAGCAGGAGCCTGTCCCGCGCTTGATGAGGGTCGTCGGAACATCCCACCCCCCGACACGGTCGTAGCTCAGCTTCCCGATCACCCAGTCGAAGAGATTCCTCGCGATCCAGTACGGGTTCTTCTCGCCGCCGACGACCTCCGCGGCCGTCTTGCGGACGAGTTCCTCGTCGAGCTGCAGCCTCGACTTGGGGGCCGTCCCTTTCTCCCGGATCTCTTTAGGAATCGCCTCCAGGCCCCCGACGTCCTCGGGGAAGAAGGCGTAGTGCAGCTCCCCGAGCCGGACACGGGTCTCGTAGCCGGCCGAGACGGTCTTCCCCGCCGGCACGTTCCGGAAGGGGAAGACGGCGATCCGCTGACCGCACCGATCGACGGCAAACCGCTCCGGCTCCGGCGTCCACTTCACTGGCCGCACGATCCACTGGTTCTCCAGCGAGTCGTAGGGGACCGCGACGTGGATCGCCGCCTCGGTGACGGTCCCCTGCCCGTCGTTGCGGAGGAGATAGCGGAATCGGAAGTCGCGGAGGATCTCGCCGGTGACCCGGTAGGGGACGTCGGCGTCGGCGCTCAGCTTGTAGATCCTCTTCGTCTCGAAGTCGGAGAGCCAGAGGAAGCCGTCTCCGAAGGCGAGGCCGCAGGGGAACCGCCCCGGAGCCTTCGCGAGAAAAAGCACCTTCCCGTCGGAGGGGCGGAGGGCATAGAGCTCGTCGAGCCGCCGGTCCACCGCCCAGAGGTGTTCGCCGTCGTGGGCGAGCCCCCTCCCGTAGTCGTGCGGGGACTTGTAGTAGTTCCGGATCGTTCCGTCCTCGGGAACCACCTCGTAGATCGTGTCCGCCCCGTCGTCGAGCAGCCAGAGGGATCCGCCTCCGAAAGCGAGCCCGCGCGGGGCGGATTCCGGCGCCTCGTACGACCAGAGGGTCAAGCCGGCGTCCGGATCGAAGGCGAAGATCCGATGGGTTTCGTAATCCGCGATGTAAAGGACCTTCCCGTCGAAGGCGAGCCCCTCGGGACGGAAGCAGGGTGCATCGAGCGCGCGGAGAACGGTCCCTGTTTCCGACGCGATCTCGTAGAGCTTCCCCGTCTCCCAGTCCGCGAGCCAGAGGCGGCCGTTCGCGTAGGAGAGCCCGGTCGGCGCCCCGCACGGAGCGGGAAACGAGGAGAGGGTATCGCCGATCGCGCCGAGCACGACGGCCGGGATGAGGAGAGCGAGGGCCGCTCCCGCGGCCGGGGATCGCATGCGGCTCGGCATCGTCCACCTCCTTGCGGTTGCCTTCGACCGTCAGGGTAGACCGGAAGGGGCGCGGAAGCAAGGGGCGCGGAAGGGCCGGCTCCCCACGACAAGAAAAGGGGCGATCGCCGGATCGGCGACCGCCCTGCGGGAGGGGTGCGAAGCTGTTCTACCGGAAGAGGGCCTTCACGGAGCTCCAGGTGCTCTCCTCCGTGCCGGTCTCGCACTGCACCGTGTAGCAGTGGTAGCAGGAGATCTGCACGTCCAGCGAGCCGTCGCACGGAAGCTCCCAGGTCGTCCCGCCCGGCGTGCTCAGCTGGAGATCGTCGTTGAAGCTGAGATCCAGCGGGCCCTTGCTGCAGTTGTCCTGCGTGATCCAGAGCTCGATGAAGACCTGGTGGAAGTCCGGGCACGCGGCCTGGATCTGGGCGAGCGGAATCTCCAGCTCGTCGAAGGTCGTCCCGATTACCCAGTTCAGGTCGTTCGCGCCGTAGATCCAGCCCATCGCGTTGGGATCCCAGGTCACGAGGTCGTCGTAGTCCGAATCGATGTTCTTGTAGGCGACGAAGTCGGGGAGGCACTGCCCGAGGAAGTCGATCCGGCGATCCCACGGATCCGCCGAGCCGCCCTGGCCGTCGATCGTGCCGATCGCGATCCCGACCTGGACCTGTCCCCATCCGTCGTGGTCGTGATCGTAGCCGATGTAAAGATGAGTCTCGTCGTTCGTCACGTAGATGTCCCCGAAGTCGATCGGGGTGAACTCCGTGTCGCCACCGTCCGTGTCGATGAGCGAGGCCGGCGGAAAATCGTTCACGCCGTCCACGACCACAGCGAACCCGGCGGCAGCGAACCCCAGTACGAGCGCCGTCGCGCTGAGCAGCGAGATTGCCTTAGCCATTTCTCTCCTCTTCTCCTCCTCTCCGCTCTCTCCCGGTGTACGGGATTTCCTGTAACCGGACCACTCGCGTTTCGTGTTGAACGGACCTCCGGCGGGCTCGACTCCTTTGGCCCTCAACCAGTGAAAAGGGCGGGAGCCGCCGGATTCCGCGCGGATCAGACCGCTATCCGCAGATAATTCTCGCACTTATGGGGCTTAATTGCAATGATGGAAGCCAAGAGGGGTCTTGATTCGCGTCAAGTCCGGTCGTCTAGTCCTCGGCGAGACGGCGGAGCTCCGCCTCGTCCGTGACCACGATGGTCGACCGGGAAAGGCTGAGGATCCCCCGCTCGGCGAGGTCGTGAAGCGTACGCGAGAAGGTCTCGGGGGTTGTCCCGACCATTTGCGCCATCTCCTTGCGCTGTACGGGGATGGAAAGACGGATCCCCCCGTCCGTCTTCTCGCCGCAGCCCTCGACGAACATGAGCAGGAGGCCTGCGGACCTCTGCCGCACCGACTTCTGAGTGAGGTCGAGAAGCTGATCCTCGGACAACCGCAGCTCGCGCGCGACGCGTGCGAGGAGGTCGGCGGCGAACGAAGGGGACTCGCGCAGCAGGTCCAGAAGGACCTGCTTGGGGAGAACGCAGATCTCCGACTCCTCGATCGCCTCGGCCGTCACGGCGTACAGCTCGTCGCAGAGGAGGGGGCGGTACCCGAACGCGGCCCCCGGCCCAACAACCCGGAGCACGATCTCCTCGCCCCGCTTTCCGGAGCGGTAGAGCTTCACCCTCCCCTCGCGAAGGCAGTAGGCCGCGAGCGGCGGGGTCCCCTCGTGGAAGACGACCTGGCGCGGCTTGAATCGATGGATGACCTTCTCGCACTCGACACGATCGAGGAGCTTCTCGTCGACCTTGGCGAGGAGGCCGATCCGCCGCAGGTCGCAGAGAAGGCAGGCGATCTTCTGGCCGCGGTCCTTCTTCTTCTGCATGATGCCGTGTCCTCTCGCCTATCCCGATTATGGCACGCCCGGATCGGCCTTGTCACGCTTCCTCGCGGGCTCCCTCCTGCCGGACCCACGAGGGGACCCCCTTTTTCCCCGCGGGCCCGATCGGTTAGACTGGGGGGAAAGAGCGTGTCCGTTCGTGTTCGCGGGATCCCGCTCTTCGGACGATCCGCCGGAAGAGCGCGTTCCCGCCGAGGAGGAGCGAGATTGATGAGCCGTCCACCCAAGGATTCATTCGACGTCCGCCGGTCGCTTGCCGTCGGAAAGCGGAAGTATGAACTGTTCAGCCTGAGGCGTTTGGAGGAGGCCGGCCTCCCGGTCGGGAGGCTGCCGTTCTCCCTCCGGATTCTCGTGGAGAACCTCCTCCGCCATGAGGACGGCGTCGCGGTCCGCCGCGAGGAGATCGAGGCCCTCGCCCGCTGGGATCCGTGCGAGGCTCAACGGATGGAGATCGCCTTTACGCCGGCGCGGGTTCTGCTTCAAGATTTCACGGGCGTTCCGGCTGTCGTCGACCTCGCGGCGATGCGGGACGCGATGGCCGAGATGGGGGGCGACCCGGCCAAGATCAACCCGATCTTCCCGGCCGAGCTCGTGGTCGATCACTCGGTTCAGGTCGACTCGTTCGGGCGCCCGGACTCCTTCGCGCGGAACGTCGACCGGGAGTTCGAGAGGAACCAGGAGCGGTATGAGCTGCTTCGCTGGGCGCAGGGCGCTTTCCGCAACTTCGCGGTGGTGCCGCCCGCCACCGGCATCGTGCATCAGGTGAACCTCGAGCACCTCGCCCGCGTGGTCTGCGACGCGGACGGCGTCGCGTTTCCCGACACGCTCGTCGGGACCGACAGCCACACGACGATGGTGAACGGCCTCGGCGTTCTCGGCTGGGGGGTCGGGGGGATCGAGGCGGAGGCGGCGATGCTCGGCCAGCCTCTCTCCATGCTGATTCCCGAGGTGATCGGCTTCCGCCTGCACGGGCGCCTCCCCGAGGGGACGACCGCAACCGATCTCGTGCTCACGGTGACGGAGATCCTGCGCAAGAAGAAGGTCGTTGGGAAGTTCGTGGAGTTCTTCGGGGAGGGGGTGGAGAGCCTCTCGCTCCCCGACCGCGCGACGCTCGCCAACATGTCCCCCGAGTACGGGTCGACCGCGGCGATCTTCCCGATCGACCGGGTCACGATCGATTACCTCCGCCTCACGGGGCGGAGCGAGGAGAGAGTGCGGCTCGCGGAGGCGTACGCGAGGGAGCAGGGGCTCTTTCGCGAGACGGGCGCTTCGGACCCGCTCTTCGGCGACGTCGTCGATCTCGATCTCGGAACGGTGGAGGCGACGCTGGCGGGCCCGAGGCGCCCGCACGACCGCGTCCCGCTCCGGCGCGCGAAGGAGAGCTGGGCGGAGTCGCTCCCGTCGCTGGTCGCTCCCTCCAAGGACGAGAAGCCCTCGGAGGAGTCGCTCCGGAAGCGAGCGGAGGTCTCTCTCGACGGGGAGTCCTTCGAGATCGGACACGGCTCGGTGGTGATCGCCTCGATCACCTCCTGCACGAACACGTCGAACCCGTCGGTGCTCGTCGCGGCCGGCCTTCTCGCGAAGAAGGCGGCGGCTCTCGGCCTCCGCGCGAAGCCGTGGGTGAAGACGAGCCTCGCGCCGGGATCGAAGGTGGTGACCCGATACCTCGCGGACTCCGGCCTCTCGAAGGCGCTCGAGGAGCTCCGGTTCCATCTGGTCGGCTACGGCTGCATGACATGCATCGGAAACAGCGGTCCCCTCCCCGACCCGATCCGGGAGGCGATTCGCGGCGACCAGCTGGTCGTGGCATCCGTTCTCTCGGGGAACCGGAACTTCGAGGGGCGGATCAACCCGGACACCCGCGCCAACTACCTCGCGAGCCCGCCGCTCGTCGTGGCGTACGCCCTCGCCGGGCGGATCGACATCGACTTCTACAACGAGCCGATCGGAAAGGGCAGGGACGGCAAGGAGGTCTTTCTCCGCGACATCTGGCCCCGGCCGGAGGACATCCACGCGGTCGTGGAAAAGAGCGTGCGCGCGGAGATGTTCGCTGTGGAGTACGCGGACGTGTTCGCCGGAGACGAGAGGTGGCGCGCGATCCCCGTCCCCGAGGGGGACCGCTTCGCCTGGGACTCGTCCTCGACGTACGTCAGGAAGCCCCCCTTCTTCGAGAAGATGTCGCCGAAGCCTGAACCGCTCGCCGACATCGAGGGGGCGCGCGTCCTCGCCGTGCTCGGAGACACGGTCACCACCGACCACATCTCCCCGGCCGGATCGATCCCGCGCGACATGCCGGCCGGAAAGTACCTCGTGGGCCGCGGGGTCGATCCGGTCGACTTCAACTCGTACGGAGCGCGCCGCGGAAACCACGAGGTGATGATGCGCGGGACCTTCGGGAACGTGCGGCTCCGGAACTCGCTCGCGCCCGGCACCGAGGGGGGATGGACGACCTTCCCGCCAGGCGGGGAGACGGTCACGATCTTCGAGGGGGCGGAGCGCTACCGGAACGAGGGAACCCCGCTCCTCGTCCTCGCGGGGAAGGAGTACGGCTCGGGGTCTTCGCGCGACTGGGCGGCGAAGGGAACCGCCATGCTCGGCATCCGCGCGGTGCTCGCCGAGTCGTTCGAGCGGATCCACCGGAGCAACCTGATCGGCATGGGCGTCCTTCCCCTTCAGTTCCTCGAGGGGGAGGGAAGAGAGAGCCTCGGCCTCGACGGGAGGGAGACCTTCGATGTCCGGGGGATCGGGTCGCTTCGCCCGGGGGGGCGCCTTCGGGTCGCCGTCCGGAACGGAAGCGGGGGCGAGAGGTCTCTCGAGGTTCTCGCGCGGATCGACACCCCGATGGAGCTCGAGTACTACCGGCACGGGGGGATCCTCCGGTACGTCCTCCGGCAGCTTCTTTCGGCATGAGCCGTGAAGGAACCCGGCCTGTCGACGCGAACCCCGGGGACGGGGAGCGGGCGGTCGAGGTGACGGGGGGAGCGGGAGCCCCTGTCGCGCGGCCGCGGCGCCGGGGGAGACGGGGTCGTCCATGAACCAGAAAGCTCCGATCACTTTCGCGTTCGTCTCCGTCGTGGCGGACTGGCTGGCGGTCGCGCTCGCCCTCGCGCTCGCCTTCTGGATCCGTTTCGATTCGGGGTGGATCGCCGTACCCAAAGGGGTTCCCTCCTTCGTGAGCTACCTCCCCGGCTTCCTCTTCACCGCCTTCGGATGGGTGATCCTCTTCGCATTTCTCGGCCTGTACGACCCGCGCCGCGCGATGGCGTGGGGGGAGGAATCGCCTCTCGTCCTCAAGGGCGCGGTGCTCGGGACGCTCGTGATGATGTCTTCCGCCTTTCTCTATCGCGGTGTGTCCTACTCGCGCCTCTTCTTCTTCCTCGCGGTTCCTCTCG
>JBDRFQ010000405.1:0-14030 GCA_043818685.1 Candidatus Eiseniibacteriota bacterium | reverse complement strand
GGCCGGGGAACGCCCGGTTCTCTCCGCCGGAGAACCGGCACGGCGAGGCTCGTCGCGAGGTAGAAGGCGTAAACGGGGGCGGCGGTGTAGAGAATCGTGTTCACGAAGGACCGGAGGAGGAAGATGAGCCCGATCGCGATTCCTCCCTGGACGACAAGGGCGCGGATCGGGGTCCCCGTTCGCTCGTCCCAGCGGCCGAGCGCCCGGAACGCCTTGTGGTCGACGCCCACCGCGTAGGAGATGCGGGCGCCCGCGAAGATGAGCCCGCTGACCGCTCCGAGGGCGGATACGCAGACGAGCGCGCTCGCGAAGGTTCCCCCTGCGCGGGGGAAGGGGGCGGCGAGAGCGTCGGCGGCGGGCGCGGCGGACGCCGCAAGGCCCGCGTGGCCGAGCGCCCGGAGGAACGCCCCGTTGATCAACAGGTAGAGAACGAGGACGGCGCCGGTCCCGGCGGCGAGGGCGCGCACGATGTTCCGCTCCGGGTCGCGCGCCTCGGCCGCGACGTACGCCATCTCGTTCCATCCTCCATAGGTGAAGAGAACGAGAATGAGGGCGACGCCGAGCGGGATCGGATCGAAGACGGGGGCGCGGTGGGCGGCGGCGGGGGCCGCGAGCGCGGCGGCGGCGACGGCGAGAAGACCGAGCACCTTGACGACGGTGAGCGCGTTCTGCGTCCACTTCCCCTCGCGGACTCCGACGATGTGAACCGCGGTCATGAGGAGCACCGCGAGCGCGGCGAGAAGCGCCTCGCCCGGCGGCCCCGAGAGCGGCGCGAGCGAGCCGAGAAGCGGGCGCGCGTAGGCGGCGAACGCGAACGCGACGACCGCGATGTCCCCCGGCCGGACCACCGTCATCTGCATCCAGCCGAAGAGGAAGCCGGCCCACGGGCCGTAGGCGCGCCCGAGGTAGACGTAGTCGCCCCCCTCGCGCGGGTAGGCGGACGCGAGCTCCGCGTAGCAGAGGGCGCCGCAGAGCGAGAGGAGGCCGCCGGCGATCCAGAGGGCGAAGAGCCCGGCCGGCCCTCCCGCGCCCTTGGCGATGTCCGGAGACGCCCGGTAGATCCCGACGCCGACGATGATGCCGACGATGAGGCAGGTGGAGTCGAAGAGCGAGAGCGCTCGCCGGGGAGCGCCGCGCGTTCTCGTCTCGGGCATTCGCCTCACCGGCCCGCCGCGCGGCCGGCCCGGGTGCATTCGTCTCCCGGCGCGCGGATCGGCGGGATCGTCCGAGGCCTCAGCGCACGAGGCTCACCTTCTCCGTGACCCGGACTCCGGCCCCGTCTGCCTGGGCGAAGTAAACGCCGGAGGGCGCCTCGTTGCCGTCCCGGTCCGTGCCGCTCCAGATCACCTCGTGGTCTCCGGCCGGAACCGTGTCGTTGAAGAGCGTGTCGATGAGCGTGCCCCTCGCGTCGTAGACACGGACGCGAAGGACGGTCGCCGTTTTCACGCTCACCGAGAAGGAGACCGTCGGGTTGAACGGGTTCGGCGCGGCGCGAAGGAGGAGCGGCTTCTCCGCCCGGGGCACCTTCCCTCCCCAAACAACGAGATCTCTCTGGTTCTGAACCGAGGTCGCCAGGTTGAGCGCGTCCTCGGCCTGGATGAGCCCCCATCCCATCGCGGTGTCGGGGGAGTCGGGCTGGGTCGCCGTCGTCTTCAAGACCTCGATGAGAGCGTGGGGGTTGAGGAACGGATTCGCCTCGAGGACGATTGTCGCCGCGCCGGCGAGAAGAGGGTTCGAGCACGACGTTCCGTGGCACCAGACATACGCATGATCGTCGAACGGATCCGCTGCGTAGGTGTACACGCCCTGCGCGACGAGCTCCGGCTTGATCCGGCCGTCATGGGTCGGCCCCCGCGAGCTGAACGCGGCGATCGTCGTGTCGCTCCAGACCGCGCCGGTTGCGATGATCGTGTCGGCGTCGGCGGGCGCGGTCACGTAGCGCCAGTCCGAATCCCCCTCGTTGCCGGCGGAGGTGCAGACGAGAAGCCCGTTCCAGGCGGCGAGGTCGGCGGCGATCGTCGTGGTCGCGGTGTTTCCGTCCATGTCTTCATACGTGTACCAATCGCTGTATCCGAGGGAGGTCGCGGCGATGTCGGCCCCCATGCTGTCCGCCCATTCGATCCCCTCGACCCACCAGTCCTCCTCGATCGGCTCCTCCTGGCTCGTGTCCTCGGTCTTCGCGAGAAGGTACTCGGCGCCGTAGGCCGGTCCGATCAGCTCGCCCGGCCGGTAGCCGGCGATGAGGGAGAGGATCTTGGTGCCGTGCGAGAACTGCCCCGGGGGATCGCCCGGCTCTTCGCCGGTGTCGTCGTCGTCGTTGATAAAGTCGCGCTCGGCGATCAGGTAGAGGCTCTGGAGCGACTCGTGCGTTCTCTTGAATCCGGTGTCGAGGAGACAAACGCGGATGCCGCCGCCGCTGTGCCCTTCGTCGTGCAGAGCGGGGACCTGCATCATCTCGAGCTGCCCGAGGGAGGCCCCGTAGTCCAGGGTGTAGCGGCGCGTCGGCGCCGCCGGAAAGGGCGGGGGGCGATCCGTCGATATCTCGCGGCGCGAGAAGACCCGCACCGGCTCGATCGAGCGGACGATCGGGAGATCGGCGATCGCGCGCAGCACCGGAAGGGGAGCGGCCACGCTCACGGCGTTCAGATAGCGCGAGACGGCGCGCTTCTTCGCTCCGAGTTCGATCACCCGCTCCACATAGGCCTGGTGGACGGGCAGATCGTGGTGGGCGACCGGATCGCCGTGCCCCATCTTCTGGCGCCGGTACATCCCTCGCGGATCGAGCCGGGCGGCGAGGCGGGAGCAGGCGATCCGAAACTCCGTTTCGTCGCGCATCGCTTTATCGGTAAAGAAAACCCAGGCCTTGAGCTCCCCGCCGCCGGCCTTCGCCTCGGGCGCGAGATCCGGGGAGAGAACCACGGCTTCCCGGGGCTTCGGGCTCCAGGGATCCGCTGCGCCTGCCCGCGCGGCGGACAGGAGGAGCGGAAGGAGCACGAGGGGAGCGAGAAGAGCAATCCGTTCCCGATTCTTCATGGCGCGCCGTCCTTTCCCGAGCGTCGGATCGCATCGTCGATGGAGGAGCGTGGAACTCGAATGCGGGCTTGATTCTACCATGACGCATCACGCCCGGCAAGACGGCCTCGGCGGCGGGGAACCCGCCTTCGACCGCGCGGGAGGGGAGAATCGGCCTCGGCTCCTACGGGTCGTCGAGGAAACACGCCAGCGTCCCGGCCGGAAGGAGGGCGAAGACCACCGGGATGAAACCGGGCGCGGCCGAACTTCCTGCTGGGCACGGAGCTCCCGGTAGGCGATCCTTGACCCGGCCGGGCGTTTCTGCGAGTTCATCGTGTGGGCGGGAGAGCGAGGTCGAAGGGGATGAGCGCTCGAGACGAGAAACGGGAATCGCGACGCGTGAATCGGGAGAAGCGGGACGGGCGCGCCGAGGGGGAGCCGATGGCCCGGATCGACAAGAGCGGGGGACGGCGCGTTCTCATCCTGATGGACGATCTCGGAGGCGGGACGGGGAACCACGTCTTCTCGATGGCCCGGCACTGGGATCGCTCCGCCTGGCGGATCGAGGTGATCGGCTCCCGGGCGGTGAGCGCGCGCGTTGCACCCGACCTGGAGGTCCACGAGCTTCCTCCACCCGGTTGGGGCGGCGTCTATCCGTTCGCGCAGGTCGCTCGCGTCGCGGAGCTGAGGAAGCGCGTGCTCGCCCGCCGTCCGGAGCTCGTCCACGCCTACTTCTTCTGGTCGATCCTCTACGGTCGGATTCTGAAGAAGCTCGGGGCGATACCGCGGCTTCTCGAGAACCGGGAGGACCACGGCTTCAACTGGGGGCGCCATGAATACGGCCTGCTCCGCCTGACCCGCTCGGCTCCCGACCGCGTGATCTGCGTCTCGGAGTCGGTGCGGCGGACCGTGCTGGAGAGGGAAGGTCTCGATCCGAACCGGGTTCTGGTCGTTCCCAACGGGACCGAGCCGGTTGGGGCGGTCGGGGGAACGGACACGGAGCTGCGGCGCGAGCTCGGTTTCGGCGAGGGGGACCGTGTCGTCGGAATGGTGTCGAACCTGAACCGCCCGATCAAGGGAGTGGCCCACTTCCTCGACGCGATTCCGGCGATCCTCCGGGGCGCGCCCGAGGCCCGCTTCCTGATCGTCGGCAGGGGGAGGGAGGAGGGGGCGCTCCGCGAGAAGGCGAGGGCGCTCGGCGTCGATCGGTACATTGTGTTCGCGGGATTCCGGAAGGAGATCGAACGGTTCTACCGCGTCATGGACGTCTCGGTGCTGACCTCGCTCTCCGAGGGGCTTTCCTTAACACTTCTAGAATCGATGGCTCACGGGCTTCCGGTTGTCGTGACGCGCGTGGGGGGCAATCCCGAGGTCGTGATCGACGGCGAGACCGGGTTCCTCGTGCCGCCGAAGGACCCGGCCCGGTTCGCCGAGCGGGTCGCCCTTCTGCTGCGGGACCCGGATCTCCGCGCGCGCATGGGGCGCGCGGGCCGCGAGCGGGTGGAAGCCCATTTCGCTCTCGAGAAGGCTGCCCGGCGCTACACCGAGATCTACGAGAGCCTGATCGCGAGTTCCCCGGCCTGATCCGGGGTGTCGGCGTGAGGAGGAAAGCTCCGCCCCTCGGGGGATCGCCCGCCGAGCGATCGGGACGGAACGAAAACTGGCGCCTCCGCTATCGGAAGTCCCGCTTGACGGCTCCCCAGCTCCTCTCGGCCGTCCCGATGATCTCTTCGAAGAGCGAGGCCTGCCACATCACGCGGCCTCCCTCGGGGATAGGCGAAAGCGACGAGGAGGTCGTGGGGCCGGTGAGCCGCGCGATGTCGCCGGCGGGCCCGAGCGGGCCGGTCTCCGTGAACTCCAGCCTGGCCTTGAGGACGGCGGTTCTCCCGCCGGGGTGGACGCGCGTTAGGAACTCGTGGAAGAACCCGGCTCCGCACCTCTCGCCGATCCCCTCCGCCGGCTCGCTTCCGGAGGCGGGCGGAACACGATGAACCTCGAAGGTGCCGCCGGAGTAGACCCGCTCCACCCATCCATCCGGAGCCTCGACCTCGCCCGCGAGCAGGAGCCCGTCCGTTCGGACAAGGTAGACCGAGGCGTCGTTCCTCGGGAGCTGTCCGTGAAACGCGCCCTTGATCCGAATGACCGCGGGCGGTTCCGAGAAGGAACCGGACGCGGCGTGGGCGCTCGTAGAAGGGGTCGCTGAGAGGACGGCGATGAGAAGAGCCGCGCTGAGACGAGCCGTCAGGGGGGTCGAACGCATGCTGCGCACCTCACGCAGAGTCGCGGCGCACTGCCCGAACGCCGCGATCTCTGAGCCGTTGGTCGGAGACCAGCCCGTCGTGGGAAGAGGAGGACGGCGCTTTCGCGCCGCCCACGACAATAATTCTACCAACATATCGGCCAATTTTCAAGGGGGGCCGGAGTGGAGGGAGGTCAGGGTCCGGAGGGCGGACGGAGCTTCGCGCGGAGGAGGACGTAGTCATCCGGGGTGTCCAGGTCGAACCGGACCCCTTCATCGTCGACCGGAACCTCTCGAACCCGTGCCGGGTCGCGCCGGATGACGGTCCGGCCCAAGGCGCCGCTCGGGAGGGAGAGAAACTCCGGAAGAATCGATGAGCAAACGAGATACGGACGACCATCCTCGCCGCCTAGCGTTGGAAGGAAGACGGTCCGCCCCTTGGTCTCCTCCTGAAACGCTTGGATGAGGCGTCGGATCGTCGATGAGCGAACGAGAGGATGGTCGACCGGGAGGAGAAGGGCAGCCGCCAAGTCGCCAGGGAGCGAGCGGATTCCTGCCTGGAGAGAGGCGAGCTGCCCCTCCGGGAAGCGGTCGTTCCAGACAACCTCGGCGCCGGCTCGCGCGACGGCCGCGGCGATCTCCCCCCCGCGGTGCCCGACGACGACGTGCACCCGCCGGAGACCGGCCTCTCCGCACGCGGCGAGCACGAAGCTGAGGCAGGTGGTTCGGCCGAGGGGGAGGAGCGCTTTCGGCCTTCCGATCCGGCTCGAGTAGCCGGCCGCGAGGACGATCGCCCCGACGCGCTCCGCTTTCGGCTCCATGCGTTCCTCCCACCTTTCCAGGGTATCACGAGGCGCCCTGTCCGACCCCGCCGTCGCGGGGAGCGGGCCGGGGACCATCGAAGCCCGGGGGCCCGTTGCCGGGGCGCGCGGGAAGTGGTAGTTTGGCCTCGCGGCCGCGCCGCGGCGCGCCTGTCTTTCTTTCGAGTCGGGAGAGAATCCGAGCGGGGAGAGAATGGGGACGGAGGCGTATCTCACTCGGAAAGAGCGTTTTGCGGCGGCGCACCACTACGCCATGCCGCGGTTCTCGCGTGAGGAGGCTGAGCGGATCTTCGGCACGACCGGGGTCCATGGCCACAACTACGTCCTGGAAACGACGATCCGCGGGCCGGTCGACGAGAAGACCGGCATGGTCGAGAACCTCAAGGCCGTGAAGGAGATCATCCTGCGGAGGGCGCTCGCCGATCTCGACCAGCGCTTCCTGAACGAGGACGTCGAGCGTTTCCGAGAGGAGCCGCCGACGCTCGAGAACATCTCCGCGTTCATTTGGGAGCGTCTCGATCCGTTCTTCACGGAGGGGAAGCTCCACCGGGTCCGGCTCTACGAGGACGAGACCCTCTTCGTCGATCGCGTGGAAGGGAGGAGCGAGGTGTTCCTGACGAGGGTGTTCGAGTTTTGCGCGTCGCACCGGCTCCACGAGCCGGGCCTCTCGGACGATCAGAACCGCGAGGTCTTCGGGAAGTGCAACAACCCGAGCGGTCACGGCCACAACTACGTGGTGGAGGTGACGGTGGGAGGAGAGGTCGATCCGCGGACGGGAACGGTGGGAAACCTCCGCGAGATCGACCGAGTGATGGATGGTCGAGTCATTGAATATCTCGATCACAAGCATCTGAACTCCGACGTCGAGGAATTCCGGGATCTCAACCCGACCGCGGAGAACATCGCGCGCGTGATCTGGGATCGACTCGGGGAGAGCCTCGGCGGGGCGAGGCTGCACCGGATCCGCCTGTACGAGACCGCGCGGAACATCGCGGACTACTACGGGCCGAAGGGGTAGGCGTCGCGAAAAGCGAGGACATGGGCGGGTTGGCACCAGGTTCCTTGTTCCGTTTGAGGTTCGTAACCACGGCGGGTGGCGGCCACGGGCGCCCGCTGAGGGCGCGGCCACCAAGTGCGTAGGCGCGACTGGCCAGCGCCCGAGCGGGCTGTGGCCGACAGGACCCGCCGTTCGATGATGTCCGGGTCCATCGGGACCCGGGCGGGACCTCGGCCCGCCGAGCGAGGCTTGAGGGGCCCTTTTCGGCGTTTCGCGGGAGGAGCATGCGTTGAGCGGCATACGCGTCCGTTTCGCGCCGAGCCCGACCGGGTATCTTCACGTCGGCGGGGCGAGGACGGCGCTCTTCAACTGGCTCTTCGCGAGGAAGCGGGGCGGGGTCTTCGTGCTCCGGATCGAGGACACCGACCGCGAGCGCTCCTCCGAGGAGATGGTCGGCTACATCTTGGGCGGGCTCCGGTGGCTCGGACTCGATTGGGACGAGGGGCCGTATTTCCAGGGGGAGAGGGTGGAGGCGCACAGGGAGTGCGCGCGGCGTCTCCTCGACGAGGATCGCGCGTACCGCTGCTTCTGCTCGGTCGAGGAGCTCGATGCGGCCCGGCGGAAGGCGATCGCGGAGAAGCGGCCGGGAGCGGTCCGGTGCGCCTGCCGCGAGGCGGATCCGGGCGGCGCGAGGAAGCGGGGCGCCTCCGACCCGTTCGTGGTTCGGTTCCGCACGCCGGCGGGGGAGACGGTCGCTTTCGAAGACATCGTCTACAAGGCGACCTCGAAGGAAACGAACGACATCGAGGACTTCGTGCTGCTCAGGTCCGACGGCTCGCCGACGTATCACCTCGGCGTCGTCGCGGACGACGCGGAGATGCGGATCACGCACGTCATCCGCGGGCAGGACCATCTTTCGAACACGCCGAAGCAGATCCTCCTCCATCGCGCGTTCGGGAACGCGGTCCCCGTTTACGGGCACCTCCCTCTCCTTCTCGCCCCGAACAAGGCGAAGCTCTCGAAGAGAAAGCACGGCGAGGTGGTGAGCCTCTCGTTCTACCGGGACCGGGGCTTCGTGCCGGACGCGTTCGTGAACTTCCTTGCGCTTCTCGGATGGTCGCCCGGGGGCGATCGCGAGAGGCTCTCGCGGGCGGAGCTCATCGAGCTCTTCGATCTCTCGCGCGTCAACCTCGCGAACGCGGTCTTCAACTTCCAGGAGGGGGACGAGCGGAGCTGGACCGACCCGAAGGCGATCGCGCTGAACGCGGAGACCATCGGCGCGATGCCGCTCGATGACCTCCTTCCCATCGTGAGGCCGTTTCTCGAGAAGGCGTCGCTCTGGAGGGCCGAGTTCGAGGGCGCGCGCGCGGAGTGGTTCCGGAAGACGATCGATCTTCTGCGCGAACGCTGCCGGACGCTCGCCGATTTCGCGGAGCGGGGGAAACCCTATCTCTCCGACGAGGTCCAGATGGAGGAGAAGGCGCTCGAGAAGAACCTCCGGTCGAAGGCGGACGAGATCCGGGGGCGGCTCGGCGCGCTGGCGGATCGCCTCGCGCCTGTCGACCCGTGGGAGGCGGCCGCGATCGAGCCGGCGGTGCGCGCCTTCGCCGAGGGTGAGGGGATCAAGATCGGGACCCTGATGAACGCCGCCCGAACCGCGCTCACCGGCACCAACGTCGGGCCCGGCATCTTCGAGGTGCTCGAGATCATCGGGAGGGAACGCGCGGCGGACCGCCTCCGCGCCGCGGAGAAGCTCCTCTAGGTACGCAAGCGTGCTTCCGAAGAGGGGATGGCGCTGACGCTTCCCGCCGCGCCGTCCGCCGCGGCTGGAGCCGTCGCCTTCCGTCGGCGCACCCCGCCGGCCATCGGGGTTGACCCGATACTCGTCGCGAAGAGCAAGCGGGCCTCTCCGCCCGCGGCTCAGCCGCGGCGGTTCGGGACCGGTTGACCGGTCCCCGCGGACTCGCTACAATTCCAGCTCAAGCTGGGATGTCGTCCAACGGTAGGACACGCGGCTCTGGACCGCGGTATCGGGGTTCGAATCCCTGCATCCCAGCCACGTTCACCCGCGATTCGGAATCGGATCCTACTGCGGGCACGAACCGGGGCCTGCGAGCTCGTTTCTCCGTCGGCTGCTTCCTCAGCGTAGCGAGGGCTACGCTTCCGGGAGCGGCCTCGTCCGAAACAGCTCTCGGCTCCCGTTTCGCGCCCTCGTGACGCATCCGATTCCGAACCGAGGGTGATCGGGAAGAAGATGTGGGGAAGCTCGCCTCCCGCCCCAAAGCCTCGCGACGGACCCAGATCGAAACCGAGGGTGATCCCCGGAGCGCGGCCGGACCTGCGTCCACTGTTTTCCTCGAATGCGGACTTGATGTATAGTCGGGGCATGGAAGCGAGCGAGCCTCGGACCGAACCGGAGGGAGCCGACTCCGATCGGGCGTTCAGTCCCGAGGGCGTCGATCTCTCCCTGATTCGGTGGATGCTGAGCCTGACTCCTGCCGAGCGACTTCTGGTCTTGCAGAACAACGTTCGTTCGATCCTGAGGTTGCGCCACCTTGCACGCCGAACCTGATTTCTTGACCCTTCTTCGAGTCCTTTCCCGGCACGAGGTCGACTACATCGTGATCGGGGGAGTGTCCGCCGTGCTGCAGGGCGCACCGGTCTCGACCTTCGATCTCGACATCATCCACTCACGGAGTCCGGAGAACGTGGAGCGTCTTCTGGCCGCCCTCGAGGAACTGGGCGCCTATTACCGGGAACACGAAACGCGGCGTCCCGTCCCCGAGGCGCGCCATCTTCAGGGGGGAGGGCACCATCTTCTGATGACCCGATCGGGGCCTCTCGATCTCCTCGGGGTGGTGAGCGGGGGGCGCGCGTATGAAGATCTCGAAGGGAACGCGGTGACGATGGAGATCGAGCCGGACCTTCGCGTCCGGGTCCTCAACTTGGCCATGCTCATCGTGCTCAAGGAAGAGATGGGTCGGGAGAAGGACTTGGCGGTTCTCCCCGTGCTGCGCCGTGCACTACTCGAAAGCGAAGGCCGGGGCGGCGATCATTAGCCTGGCGTAGCATCGATCCTCGATATCGGGTTCCGGAAGGTGCTCTGCACGAGCACCTTCACGGTTCGAGTAACGTCCCGTCCGGCCAGCCACCTTCACCCTCGATTCGGAATCGGATCCTACTGCGGGCGCGAACCGGGGCCTGCGAGCTCGTTTCTCTGTCGGCCGCTTCCTCAGCGTAGCGAGGGCTACGCTTCCGGGAGCGGCCTCGTCCGAAACGGCTCTCGGCTCCCGTTTCGCGCCCTCGTGACGCATCCGATTCCGAACCGAGGGTGATCCCCGGATCGGAGTAGTCCAAGGAAGAACGGGGACAGAAGAACGGAGACACAATCCCAATTTCGAGAGGGACACAGGTAATGTGTCCCCGATTTTCCTCGCGCAATGATTCACCGGCGAGTCGGATGCGTGTGTTCCTCTTGGAGCACGCGCGGCCCGGCCGCCGAGGGGCACGGCGTCTTCCGGCGGGTCGGCGGCGGCTACAGCCGGGATTCGAATCGACGCCGGACGGACCTCGCCCGAGCGTGGACTGTGCCGCCCGGAACGCTTTATGCGCCTGGTCCTGCTCGGGCCCCTTGAACGGGGGAGACAGACCTTCCGAATCGGAGGGATTCGACGGTAGAGCGGGTCGGGTGGTGAGAATCAGGAGGGTTGGGCCATGGCGAGAACGAACTCGATCGGAGCGGCAATGGGCAGGGTAGCCCACTTCTTGATCATCACCACCGTGCTCTTCGGTTGCCGGTCGGCCACAGGCCCGGAAACGGCCGGCGTCGTGCCGGATCTCGCGCCCGGGAAGGCTCCCAATCCGGCGGCAGGGATCGAGGCGATCACGATCGTCTTCTCGGGTGTCCAGGTTCTCCGGGAGGCCGACGGGATCGGGGAGTGGGTCGACGTGGCGGTCGGGAATCTCTCGGAGCCCGAGCGGACCTTCGATCTGTTGGCCGTTCTCGGGGGCTTCGAGGCGATCCTCGGTGAGGCGGCCATCGAACCGGGCGTCTATCTGAAAATGCGGGTCCTTGTCGAACGTGCCTCGATTACCGTGGGCGGGATCGATTGGCGTTTGAAGATCCCGGGCAGCGCGCTCCGGATCAACGAGGAGTTCGAGGTCGGACCGGGCGGTCTTCCCCTTCTCCCCCTCGATTTCGATCCCTCCCGGGCGGTGAGGGAGAGACTGAAAAGCAAGCACCGCTACACGTTGGACGCGGTTCTCCGCCTGGGCGAGGCAATTCCGGCGCCGCAAACCGGGATAATCTCCGGTGTGGTCGTGCCTTCCGTCTATGCGCTCGTGTGCGCCTACGTTTCGGGGACATACGACCTCGTGGCATCGGTCTACACCGATCCGGTCACGGACGGATTCATGCTGGCCGGCCTTCCGCCCGGAACGTACGACCTCGAGGCGAGCGCCCCTGGCTACTACAGCGGCTGGGAGATAAGGGTCGTTCTCGCCGCAGGAGAATGGAGCGGCGGCCACGTTCTCGAAATGACCGAGATCGTTGGGGGCGAGAAACGGTAGCTGCGGGCAAAAAACGGGGACACAATGCCATTTTCGAGGAGGAAATTGGTGTTGTGTCTCTGAATTGTCTTCAGTTCACCCGTCCGCTCACCGTCTCTTTCTTCGATCTTTGTCGCCGCGGGAGCGGCCGCTCCGTGCACGCCGCGGGGGGGATCGCTCGGGCACGGACTTCGGCGCGGGAGGTTCCTCGCCCTCCCGGGGAACCTCAGGCGGCGCGTGAAGCGTCTTCTGGTAGAACTCGTCGATCAGCATCGCGATCACGGCTAGCTCGTCGTCGGTTTCGCCGAGGCGGCGCGCGAGAGGGATCATCCGCTCCATTCTCTCCCGCACGAGCTTGTCGAGCCTGCGGAGCTTGGCCTCCAGCTGGGCGGTGACGCGATCCGAGACGACCGCCCGGACGTTTTCGTCGCCCGGAAGCTCCCTCCTCCGCATGTCGATTCCGAAACGGCCCGCCGTCGCCTTCAGCTCCATCTTCTCGAGGACAGTGACGAGCGAGATCGCCACCCCGCTCGCCCCCGCCCTCCCGGTCCGCCCGGCCCGGTGGATGTACGACTCGGGATCCTCCGGGAAGTCGTAGAGGAAGACGTGGGAGAGATCGACGATGTCGATCCCCCGGGCCGCTACGTCGGTAGCGACCAGGAAGCGCAGCTTCCCCCGGTGGATGCGCTCGAGCACCTTGTCGCGCTCCTTTTGCGCGAGGTCCGCGCTCAGCTGGTCCGCGTCGTAGCCGAAGCGCTGGAGCACCTTCGACACGAACGCGACGTTCGCGCGCGTGTTGCAGAAGATCAGCCCCGAGCGCGGGTTCTCGATCTCGATGATCCGGACGAGGGCGCGGTCCTTCTCCATCCCCGGCACCTCGTAGTAGATATGGTCCGTCTCCGCCACGTGCTCCCGGTCCTTGCTGAGCGAGAGGAACGCCGGCTCACGCAGGAACTGGCCCGCAAGCGAGCGGACGACGGAGGGGTAGGTGGCGGAGAACATGTAGCCGTCCCTCTTCTCCGGCAAGTACTTCTGCAGCTCTCTCATGTCCGGGTAGAAGCCCATGGAGAGCATGCGGTCCGCTTCGTCGAAGATGAGGATCCTGAGCCGGTCGAGGTTGAGGGAGCCGCGGAGCAGATGGTCGAGAATGCGGCCGGGCGTCCCGACGACGAGGTGCGCCCCCTTGCGTAGCCCGTCGAGCTGCGGGCCATAGCCCACGCCGCCGTAGACCGAAACCGTGTTGACCCGCGTTCCCTGCATGAGGGCCTCCGCTTCGCCGGTGACCTGCCGGGCGAGCTCGCGGGTCGGCACGAGCACGAGGGCCTGGCACTCGGCGCGCCCCGGATCGACCCGCTCGAGAATGGGAAGTAGAAACGCGCCGGTCTTCCCCGTTCCGGTTCGGGACTGAACCATGAGATCCCTTCGAGCGCGAAGGTAGGGGATCGCCCTCGCCTGGACCGGCATGAGCGAGGTCCATCCCATGCGCCCCGCCGCGGCCTGCAAGAGCTCGGGCAGGTCCTCCAGGCCGATCTCGGCCGGCGGATCCGCCGCGCCGTTGCTTGATTCCCTTGTCATTGATCCTTCCGTCCCTTCTGCGCGTCCGAGGGTCCCGGGCGCCGCCGCTCCGGCCGTGTGAGGCCGATCGTAACACAGTTCCGGCGGTCAATCAGGCGGGAAGACGAGAGGGGCCCGGCGGCACCGCGCGATGCGCGGCGCGCTCCCCTGTGGCGCGGCACCCTCTCCTCTTTCTATGTTGAGAGAACCCGTTTCGAACGGGCTTCGCACCTCGGCAAGGCGCTCGGCCGGGAGGTGATCTGCAACGCCGTCCCCTTCGACGTGTACCGCGGTCTCGGCTTCCCGGGCGCGGAGGATCTCGGCAACATGTTCCAGTTCAAGCACGATTTTCTGGAGGTCTTCTGCGGACCGCGCAAGATCGACAAGACGCGCGAGCTGAACCCGTCGCTTCAGACGTTCGCCGGATGGCTCGCGGCGAACAAGGAGCGCATCTCGGTCCAGTAGCAGCGCGGGGAGAAGGATCGGGTTCCGCCGGACCGCCGCGCGCCCGCTCTCCTATCCCGCGAACCGGCGCCGGGTTCGGAGGCAGATGCGCACGAGCAGCAGCATCACCGGAACCTCGATCAACACGCCGACCACGGTCGCGAGCGCCGCTCCCGACGAGAGCCCGAAGAGGAGCGTCGCTGTGGCGATCGCAACCTCGAAGTGATTCGATGCGCCGATCAGGGCTGCCGGCGCGGCGTCGCGATAATCGAGCTTCAGGAGGCGCGCGAGGCCGTAGCCGAGCCAGAAGATCAGGTTGGTCTGGATGAATAAAGGGATCGCGATCCAGAGGATGGTCAGCGGGTTGGCGAGGATCACCTCGCCTTTGAATGAGAACAGAAGAACCAGCGTGATC
>JBDRFQ010000404.1:0-2883 GCA_043818685.1 Candidatus Eiseniibacteriota bacterium | reverse complement strand
CGGGCTCGACGAGTCGCTCCGGCTCTTCGAGGAGGGAACGACGCTCGTCCGGGCGCTCGAGAAGAGGCTGGCCGAGGCGGAGCTCCGAGTGAAGAAGCTCGTCGAGCGGGAGGGAGAGCCCGGGGAGTTCGAGGAGGCGCCGTTCGAGGAGGAGCGAGGATGAACGGGTCGTTCCCCGAACGGCTCCGGCCCTACCGGGAGCGGGCGGAGCGCGCCCTCCGCGAGCGGCTCGCCCCCGGGGGGGAGGAGGGGCCCGAGCCGCTCCGCCGGGCGATGATGTACTCGCTCTTTGCCGGGGGGAAGAGGATCCGCCCGATCCTCGCGCTTCTCGCGCACGAGGCGGCGGGCGGGCGGGCCGAGGGGATCGACGCGATCGCCGCGGGGATCGAGATGATCCACACCTACTCGCTGATCCACGACGACCTCCCCTGCATGGACGACGACGATCTCCGGCGCGGCCTCCCGACCTCGCACGTCGTTCACGGAGAGGCGCTCGCCCTCCTCGCCGGGGACGCCCTTCTCACCCGGGGGCTCGCCCTCCTCGCCGAGGCGGAAGGGATCCCCGCCGAGGGGCGGCTCCGGATCCTCTCGGTCGTCGGGCGGGCCGCCGGCGCCGCCGGGATGATCGGGGGGCAGGTTCTCGACCTCGCCGCGGAGGAGAGGGCGATCGAGCGGATCGAGGAGGTCGAGGAGATCCACGAGCGGAAGACCGGCGCCCTCATTGCCGCGTCGGTGCTCGCCGGGGCAATCGCCGCCGGGGCCGGCGCGGAGGAGGAGCGGGGGTTCGAGAGGTACGGGCGGAAGCTCGGGCTCGCGTTCCAGGTGGCGGACGATCTCCTCGACGCCACCGGCGAGGCGGCGCGCGCGGGGAAGCGGGTCGGCAAGGACGCGGCGCGGGGGAAGGCCACCTATCCCGGCCTGGTCGGCGCGGAGCGCGCCCGGGAGATCGCCGGGGAGCTCGCGCGGGAGGCGGCGGATGCCCTTCCGCGCGACACGGAGGAGAGCCTGCTCGGGGCACTCGCCCGGTTCGTGGTTGACCGCGCCCTGTAGGTACTGATAATCATGGCGGCGATGAAGCTCAGCGTCGTGGTGAACCGAAAGAAGCCCGGCGCCGACGACCTGGCGGCCTCGCTGATCGCTTGGGCCGGGCGCCGCGGGGCCGAGGTGTACGCGGTCGACGGGGGGAGCCTCGAGACGATCGACCGGGCGCGCTTCGACCGCTCCGACTTCGTGATCTCCCTCGGCGGCGACGGCACGCTGCTCCGGGCCGCCCGCATCGTCGGGGAGCGGGAGATCCCGATCCTCGGCGTCAACCTCGGCTCTCTCGGGTTCCTCACGGAGATCGGCGTGGACGGCCTCGATGAGGCGCTCGAGCGCCTCCGGGGCGGCCGCTTCCATCTCGAGGACCGCATGAACCTCGCCGGAACGGTCGCGGACCGCGAGGGGGAGAGGAGATTCCGCGTTCTGAACGACGCGGTGATCACGCGCGCCGGCGCGACGCGCATCGGCCACTTCGCGACGTATCTCGGGGACGGGCTGATCAGCTCGTACACCGCCGACGGGCTGATCCTCTCGACGCCGACCGGCTCGACCGCCTACAACCTCTCCGCGGGAGGCCCGATCGTGAACCCGAGCCTCCGCGTGATCATTATGACCCCGATCTGTCCCCACACCCTCGGCCTCCGCCCGCTGATCCTCCCCGAGACGGAGAACATCCGGGTCGAGTGCACGGAGCCGGACGACGAGCTTCGCCTCGCCGTCGACGGGCAGGACTCGTTTCTTCTGCGGTCGGACGCGGTGATCCGGGTGCGCGCCGCGCGCCGGGTGACGCGCCTCGTGCGGGTGGGCGGTCCGGATTTCCACGAGGTCCTCCGCCGCAAGCTCCACTGGGGGAAGCGGGAGTAGGGGGGAGGGGCGGGGGGCGGATGCTCCAAGAACTTCACATCGAAAATTTCGTGCTCGTCGAGCGCCTGCGGGTCCGCTTCGGGCCGGGCCTCAACGTCCTCACCGGGGAGACCGGTGCGGGGAAGACCGTGCTTCTCGAGGCGGTCGCGCTCCTCGTCGGCGGGCGGAGCGATCGCCCCGCCGTGCGCGAGGGGGCGGACGAGGCGGTGCTCCAGGGCTTCTTCGATCTCTCGGGGTCGGTGGGTTTTCCGTTCGGGGATTGGCTCGACGAGGGGGGCGGGCTCCTGCTCGAGCGGAGGATCCCCCGCACCGGACGGGGGAGGGCGGAGGCGAACGGCCGGATCCTCACCCTCGAGAAGCTTCGCCGGCTCGGGGCGGCTCTCGTCGATTTCCACGGCCAGCAGGAGCGTGAGAGCCTCCTCGACCCCTCCCTCCAGCGGGCCTACCTCGATCTCTACGCGAAGACGGATCGGGAGAGGGAGGGCTTTCGCGCGGCGTTCGTCGCTCTCGGGGGGGCGCGAGACGCGCGCCGGAGGGCGGAGGAGCGTCTCCGCGCCGCCGGGGAGCGCGAGGAGTACCTCCGCTGGCAGGCGCGCGAGATCGACGAGGCGGAGCTCCGCCCGGGGGAGGCGAAGGACCTAGCGGCCACGGTCGAGGTGCTCAAGGGGGCGGAGCGGCTCCGGGAGATGATCCACCTCGTGCGAGAGGATCTTCACGACGGGGAGGGGAGCGCCGTCGATCGGATCGGCGGGGCGGCGGATCGGCTCGACCGCTTCCACGCACCGGGGGCCGAGACCGGCTCGGCGGCGGAGGCGTGCCGGCGCGCCCTCGCGGAGATCGAGGAGGCGCTTCTTGCGGTCCGCCGCCTGGAGGGGAGGATCGACGCCGCTCCCGGGGCGATCGACGAGGCGATCGCGCGGCTCGAGAGGATCCGTTCTCTCGAGAGGAAGCACAGGAAAAGCGTGGCGGAGATCCTCG
>JBDRFQ010000403.1:0-2143 GCA_043818685.1 Candidatus Eiseniibacteriota bacterium | reverse complement strand
CTCTTCCTCGCCATCCTCGTCGGAGGAGTCATCGCCGTCGCGAAGATGCGGTCCGGCCGCGGCAGGGCGGCCCCAGCCGCCGGATAGTGCAGCGCAGTGTTCACGGGCAGGATGCCCGTGCCACTGAAACTGGCACGGCCTTCCAGGCCGTGAGTCGTGTTCGAGAAAGCGTCCAGCGCAGTGTTCACGGGCAGCATGCCCGCACAACGAGCATAGGATGGCCATGAATCACCGATCGATCCTGCCGCTGCTCCTCCTTGCGCTCCTTGCGGCCACCGCGACCGGGGAGGAACGCACTGTCCGCATGGCCCAGCATCCGGCGCTCTCCCCCGACGGCGAGTGGATCGCCTTCGCCTGGCGGGGCGACATCTGGAAGGTCCCCGCCGGGGGCGGCGAGGCGATCCGCCTGACGGTGCACCCGGCCGGCGACCACTCCCCCTCCTGGTCCCCCGACGGCCTCCGCATCGCCTTCGTCTCCGAACGCAGCGGCGACTATGACGTCTTCGTGATGAGCGCCGGCGGCGGCCTCCCCCTGCGCGTCACCTACCACTCGGGCGACGACCTGGAAGTCTCCTGGCACCCGGACGGGGAACGGGTGATCTGGACGAGTTCGCGAGCCTCGCCCCCGGGCCGCGGTCCGCAGACCTACATCGGCCGCCCCGGAGGCGGCACGCCCGTGCGGCTCATCGAGGCGGGCGCCACCCGCCCGCGCCTCTCCCCGGACGGAACGCGCCTCGCCTTCGAGCGGGGCGGCACGTCCTGGTGGCGCAAGCACTACGTCGGGTCGGCCCAGGGAGACGTCTGGCTCTGCGATCTCCCCGCGCGGACCTTCCGCCGGCTGACCGACTTCGACGGGAACGACCGCGAGCCCCTGTGGGCGCCCGACGGGTCGGCCATGTACGTCAACTCCGAGCGGGATGGGACGTTCAACCTCTGGCGGATCGACGTCGCCTCCGGCGAGTCGAGGCAGATCACCCGCCACGAGGATGACGGCGTGCGCTTCCCCGAGATCGCCCGCAATGCGCCGCGGATCGTCTACGAGCAGGCGGACCGCATCGTCCTCCTCGACCTGGACGGGTCCGAGCCTCGCCCCGTGGAAATTCGAGCGCCGATGGACTCGCCCTCGAACCCCGTGGAACGGAAGACGTTCACCTCCGACGCCTCCGAGTACGCAATCTCGCCGGACGGCAAGGAGGTCGCCCTCATCGTCCGCGGAGAGGTCTTCGTCGCCGACACGGACGGCCCCGGCAACTCCAATCTGGTCGGCGGCCACCCGGCCCGCGAGTCCGAGGTCGTCTGGACACCCGAGGGAGAGGGCCTCGTCTTCATCTCCGACCGCGACGGGCAGGAGGAACTCTACGAGGCCCGGCCCGCCCAGAAGGACCCGGAAGGCCTCTCGCATTGCCTCGAGTGGACCCTCACCCGCCTCACGGAGACCCCCGAGGCGGAATCCTCCCCCCAGTTCTCCCCCGACGGGACGATGCTTACGTTCGTCCGCGGCCCCGGCAACCTCTGGATCCGCGACTGGAAGTCCGGCGAGGAAACGCTCCTCCTCCCCGGCTGGGACCACCCCTCCTACGAATGGTCTCCCGATTCCCGCTGGATCGCGTGCTCCCGGGAGGACAATGAATTCAACTCCGACGTCTGGATCCTCTCGGCGAAGGACCCGAGCTTCGCGCCGGTGAACGTCAGCCGCCACCCGGACGACGATCGGCATCCGACGTGGTCCTCCGACGGACGCATCCTCGCTTTCTCCTCCCGCCGCATCGCCCAGCATACCGACATCTGGTTCGTCTTCCTCCGCAAGCGGGACGACGAGATGTCGAAGGAGGAGATGACTCGGTTCTTCGAGGACATGAAGAAGCGCCGTCCGAAGACGAGCACGCCCGGCACGAAGAAGGAACCTCCCAACGACGACAGGACGGGGGAGGACCTCACCGAGGAGGACGAAGAGGAACCGAAGGAGGAGGCCCCTGCGTTCGAGGTCCTCATCGACTTCGACGGCATCCATCGCCGCCTGCGCCGTCTGACCTCCCTCCCCGGCGACGAGCGTGGCGCGTGCATCTCACCGGTCGCCGGCACGTTCTTCTTCACGTCGGACCACGAGCAGGAGACCGACCTCTACTCCATCCAGTGGGACGGC
>JBDRFQ010000402.1:0-3656 GCA_043818685.1 Candidatus Eiseniibacteriota bacterium | reverse complement strand
CTTCGCGAACGCGGTCGTGCCGGTTCCGCTCACCCTTCCGTCCCACGCCACCATGATGACAAGCCTCTACCCGGCGTCGCACGGCGTCCGCGTAAACGGGCTCAGCCTGCCCGACGATCCGCCGACGCTCGCCGAGCTTCTCCGTGGAAGGGGGTACGAAACCGCCGCCTTCCTCGCGAGCCAGGCGCTCTCGCGCACCTTCGGGATCGACCGGGGCTTCGACTTCTACGACGACGGCTGGATGAAGGAGGACACGAGGTCGCGGACTTCCGAGGACATGCAGCGGAGGGGGGATGTCGTCGTCGGGTCGTTTCTCCGGTGGCTCGAAGCGAGGGAAGAGACGGGCCCCTTCTTCGCGTGGGTCCATTTCTACGACCCGCACCAGCCCTACGATCCTCCCCCGGATTTCCTGGCGGCGGCGGGCGGCGACGTCTACGCCGGGGAGGTCGCCTTCGCGGATCGCCAATTCGGGCGCGTCCTGGCCGCCCTCGACTCGATCGGGGCCGCTGAGAACACAATCGTTGCGGTGATCGGCGATCACGGGGAGGGGTTGGGGGACCACGGCGAGGAGTCCCACGGCTTTCTCCTCTACGAGACGACGGTGGCGGTGCCGTGGGTTCTCCGCTTCCCGGGCTCTCCCCGCGGTCTCGTGGTAAACGCCCCGGTCGAATCGGTCGACCTTCTGCCGACGGTCGCGGAGCTTCTCTCTCTGAACGCGGACCCGTCTTGGCAGGGGAGGAGCCTTATCCCTCTTTTCGCGGCCGGGGCGTACCCGGAGAACCGCCCGCAGTACACCGAGACCGTCTTCGGGAACGTGACGTACAACTGGTCTCCTCTCTACTCCCTTCGGGAGGGAGACTGGAAGCTCGTCCGCGGTTCGAGGACCGAGCTGTTCGATCTCGCGTCGGACCCCGCGGAGAAGCATGATCTCGCCTCGGAGCAGCCGGACGTCGTTCTCCGGCTCCGCCGTGAGCTCGAGGAAGAATGCCGGGCGCAGGAAGAGGCGAGCGCGGGCGAGGTCGAGATGGACCTGACCGCGGACCAGGAGGACATGCTCGTCGCGCTCGGGTACCTCGTGCCCAACTTTCCGGTCTCCGAGAGCGATACGCTCCCTCACCCGGTGGATCTCTATCCGGCGCACGCGCTTCTCGTACGGGCCGAGCGCCTCTCCGCCGATGGAGAGTTCGAGGCGGCGGAAAGCCTCTTCGCGCGGGCTCGCGTCATCGATCCGAGAAACCTCTACGTGCTCGAGTCGTACGCGACCCTTTTCCGGAAGCAGGGGAAGTTCGCCGAGGAGGAGAACCTCCTCCGGGCCCTACTCGCGGTCGATCCGAAGCACGCCCCGACCTGGAACAACCTCGGCAACGTGATGCTCCGGACCGGCGGGTCGCCGGATGCGGCGCTCACCTGCTTCTATCAGGCGGTGGAGAGCGATTCGACCTATGCGTTCGCTTACGTCAACCTGGGCAACACGCGCCTCAACGCGGGCGACATCGACCAGGCGATCCGCTACTACGACAAGGCGATCAAGTATAGGCCGGACCTGGTGCCGGCGTATTTCGGGAAGGCCATCGCCTACAGAAACCGGGGAGACTTCGAGAAGCAGGTCGAAGCGCTGAAGGCGACTCTCGACATCGACTCGGGCTTCGAGCCGGCCCGCCGGATGCTGCCTTCGTACAAGCCCTCATCGGCCGGGCCGGGTGGGAGTGGGCGCGAGGGGTGATCCGCGCCCGTCGCCCCGTTCCGGCACGCGCCTCCAATCCGGGGCTACACTGACCTCGATCCATCAAGAAAGCGCAACGGAATAGGTTCGGTCGGGACCGGGGGGAGGAGGCTACCCGGCGAGTTCCGAAATTGGTGCCAAAATTGGTGCCAGGCTACGAATTTCCGAATTTGATAGCCTGGCACCGAATTCGCGGCAGCGAGTCTCGGTACCGACCCCAGAGGCTCAAGTCGCGCATGGAAAAGCGGAGCGGGCGCCCGATCGGGCGCCCGCTCGCGAGAATCACAGAACTGCTACGGTTACCGGAAGAGCGTCTTCACCTGGCCCCAAGAGCCTTGCTCGGTCCCGGTGTCCGGGCAGTAGCCGTCGATCGTGAGCACGTACCGGTTGCCCGGGCCGGCGCACGGAATCCCATCGTAGAAGGACGACGGGCCGACCCACACCCAGTACGTTCCGGGAGCGAACGTCCAGGTCAGGCTGAACGGCACGCACGGAGTCGACGTGCTGTAGATGATGATGATGTCCCCGTCCAGGCAGGGATCCGGACCCGGAGTCGGGTTTCCATCGAGGAGGAACATCAGGACGTTGAACTCGGCCTCGACGCTCGCGGTGATCGTCTTGGTCTCGGTCAACGTGATCTCATACCAGTCCGTGTCGCGGTAGTAGGTGTACCCGCTCACCCAGTTTCCGGTCTCGCCGCAGTAGACAACCGGGTTGTCCGGGCAGAGCACGGTCTGGAAGATGTACGGAGACGAGTTGCAGCCGCCGTTGTACGGATCCGTGTAGCCGGGGAAGCAGGTCGGCTCGCCCTCGGCGATCCCGCCGGCCGGGCACGGGGTCTCGCACTCCTCGTACGGATAAATGTCGAGGACGTAGGTGCCGACGCTTCCGCCGTAGCCGTCCACCACGATGTAGTAGGTGTGGCCGGCGTACATCGGAACCTGCTCGATATAGGAGAGGTACGAGTACGGAAAGTTCGGCCCCATGCAGTAGTCGTCGTTACACGCCCAAGGGGCGCCCGGGGTCCAGGAATCCTGGTACACGAAAACCTTCGTGTCGTAGTACGACATGCAGAGGTCGATCGTGTTCACCTCGTCCACCGTCGGGGCGTACGCGTAGACCACGTCCGGAGTGGTGTGGGGACCGTACGGGCAGATCTCATCGTAGTTGTTGAGGTACCCGACGGTGGTCCCCGTGTCAGTGAAGGGAATTCCCGGGATCACGGTCGCCGTGGAGATGTCCTCACCGCCCTGGCGGAGGTTGAACGGCTCCGACCCCGGATACGACTCCTTCACGCCGTCCCACACGTTCTGCGGAGTGAACGTGTTGTCGGCGTAGGCGAAGCTCGCCGCAAAGAGGATGGCCAACACAATGTACTTCATGCTTTATTTCTCCTCACACAGACAGAAAAGTAGCTACGATTCCGACTCCATTTCTGGACTTCCGTAGGCTGTCTGGTCTAGGCGGCCCTCCTTTCCGGTGGCCAGAAAATGGTCACCCGTGGTGTTGACACAACTTGAGGCGTCACGCTTTCGCGATTCACCCGTGCCACAACGCCTTGCCTTGGGGGGGCAATACCCTTATTGACAGCCGCAGTATACCACATTCACGGTTTCCGAGTAAACAACGAAATCACGCCCCAAACGGCTCTGGATGTCCCGATTGGCGCAAGGAGAATCCTTTACTCGACCCGGGGAGCCGCGGCGAGTCCATCCCTCTAACTCGTTACGAATGGATAGGTTCAGAGGATCCACTCGCCGCGCATCGCCGAAACCCCGGCCCGAAGCCCCCTCGAATCGGGCTTTATATCCCTGCGAGTTGATTGGTTTTTAGTATATTCAATCGCTCAGAAAGCGGTCGTGAGATTCCGGGTTCCAGGGTCCGTCTCCCGGGCGTTGTCGTGCTTCGGCCCTCCGAGGCGAGCCGGCCGTTC